>JABFSD010000067.1 GCA_013140935.1 Acidobacteriota bacterium | reverse complement strand
CCGTTTGCCGCGTCGAGCCAGAGCCGTATGCGGCTGTTGCGATTCGAGATGAAGGTGACGAGGTTTGCGGCTTTGCCATTCACCGCGTCTTTCCCGCCGCTGACGATTTGGATTTTGTTCTGTTTCGCCTCGAACCAAAGCTGATTGTGAAAGAGCGCTGCGAATTGAAAATCGTAGCTGTCCTGCCCGACGCGCGTGCGCAAGCCGTGGCGCGAATCTCGCTGCCAACTCGATTTGCCGCTGTAAGCCTCAGCCGTCTCGAAGCCGTCAAGTTCCGTTGTCTTGAGATAAAAGTTCGGACGTTGCGTGCTGATTTGAATCCTGCCGCTGCGTCCATCGCTGCGCTGCGTGAACGTTCCATTCGCTTGTCGTGTTGAGATCGCCTTGAATGCCTTTTCGCCGCCCAGGGTTTGCGCAGCTTGTTTCAGCAATTTGTCCGCCGATACGGTTTGTGCGGAAATCGCGCAGGCACAAGCCAGTAACAGTGCCCAAAGGCAGATCAATTTCGGATACACGATTCGTTGCATAGTTCCTCAGATTCTCCTGAAAGGACGCTTCCGGTCAGCGACGGTTGGCCGGATGATTGTTGCTATTCCTACCTAATGACGAGTGCGCGCATTCGTGTTACTCCAAATTGTCTTTGAGGCCGTGGGCAATCAGCGTGCTGAAATAAACGTCTTCCAGTTCGGGCGCGGCGGATTGCATGCCTTCGGGCTGAGTGTCTGACAGCACACGAATCTCGGTGGAACCAACTTTGAGTCGAGTGGATAACACGTTGAAGCGCGCACGCATCGCTGCGACGGCTTCGCGCTTCACGACCTTTGTCCACAGCTTGCCGTTCAACTCGCGCATCAGCTCGAACGGCTCGCCGACTTTCAGAATGCGCCCGCGCCCCATGATGGCGACCTGATGACAGAGTTCCTTCACATCATCAACGATGTGAGTCGAAAGAATGACGACCGTATCCTCGCCGACTTCGGCCAAAACGTTTTGGAAGCGCCGCCGCTCTGCCGGATCGAGTCCCGCTGTGGGTTCATCAACGATCAGCAACGAAGGATTGCCGAGCAAGGCTTGCGCGATGCCGTAACGCTGCCGCATCCCGCCGGAAAATTTATCAATGCTCTGATGGCGCGCATCCCACAGATTGGTTTTGACGAGCAGGTTTTCTACGACTTGCTGTTGCTGATGGCCGTGGATGCCTTTCAAGGCCGCGAGGTATTTGAGCATCGTGATTGCAGCCGTGCGCGGATAAGCGCCGAACTCTTGCGGCAGATAGCCCAGAGTCCGGCGCAGTGCGATCTGGTCTTGCAGAACATCAATGCCGTTGAACGTGATAGAACCGTCATCCGGTTGTTGCAACGTCGCAATCGTCCGCATCAACGTAGACTTGCCTGCGCCATTGGGGCCGAGCAATCCGAACATCCCTTTGGGTACGTCGAGGTGAATGTCTTGCAGCGCCTGCACTCCGCCGGGATAGGTTTTCGAGATTCCAATCAGATTCAACATAGGTCACTGTACGGTTGTTGGTATTGGTGTTTGACTGCCGACATACATTAAACGAAAGAACTCGCCTCGGATTAACACACGGCGGGTTCAGGGTTTTGTCGGCAATGGCGTATGAGGTTTCTCAGCGGAAGGTCAACACCTCCTCAGCTTTTACCGTATTTGGAAATGTGCATAGTGGTCAAACGTTTCAAGTGACAAATCTTCGGCTTACCTTTAACGTGTCGCTCACAAACCAACTGTTGATTACAACCACGCTATGACTACTACCAAAAACCCTTTGTCAGGCGGACAATTCTTGTTCACTGACAGCCAAGCTGCCGACATATTCACGCGCGAAGACATCAGCGAGGAACAACGCATGTTCGCGCGCGTCGCTGAAGAATTCATGCGCAAAGAAGTCTTGCCGCGCGAAGAGCAAATCTATAGCAAAGACTGGAGCGTGACGCGCGAGTTGTTGCTCAAAGCCGGTGAACTCGACCTCTTGCGCGTAGACATCCCGGAAGAATACGGCGGCCTCAGCCTCGACAAAATCAGTTCGGCGCTGATCGGCGAAGCTATCGCATTGATGCCTTCGTTCGGCGCGTCGTTGGGAGCGCATACGACGATTGGCACGTTGCCGATTGTGTTTTTCGGCACGCCCGCACAGCGCGCGAAGTATTTGCCCAAGCTGGCTTCAGGCGAATTGATTGCGGCGTATTGTTTAACCGAACCGGGTTCAGGTTCTGACGCGATGGCGGCGAAAACCAAAGCCATATTGAGCGCGGACGGCAAGCATTACGTTCTCAACGGTCAGAAGATGTGGATCACCAACGGCGGCTTTGCCGATGTGTTTATCATCTTCGCCAAAGTGGATGGCGATAAGTTCACGGCCTTCATCGTCGAACGCGATCACGGCGTCGTCAGCGGACACGAAGAAAAGAAACTCGGCCTCGATGGCAGTTCGACGACGGCGTTGATGTTGGAAGATTGCCGCGTACCCGTCGAAAACGTGTTAGGCGAAATCGGCAAAGGCCACGTCGTAGCGTTCAATGTGTTGAATCTCGGACGACTCAAACTCGGCACACGCAATCTGGGTTCGGCCAAGCTGGCGTTGAATAACGCGATCAGTTACAGCAAAGAGCGGCATCAATTTGGCAAAGCCATCGGCGAATTCGGGCTTATAAAACGTAAGCTGGCTGAAATGGCGATTCGCTGTTTCGTCGGCGACGCGATGGTCTGGCGTACGTTGGGCATGATTGACGGCGCGCTTGAACAGGTTGATCAAAGCCAGCCGATGCAAGTGTTGAAAGCCATTGAGCAATACGCCGTCGAGTGTTCGATCATCAAGGTGTGGACGAGTGAAGCGTTGGGTTATGTCGTTGACGAAACGGTTCAGGTTTATGGCGGCTATGGCTATTCAAAAGATTATCCCGCCGAGCGCGCCTACCGCGACGCGCGCATCACGCGGTTGTATGAAGGTACGAACGAAATCAATCGCACGATCATTGCAACAAGGTTGTTGAAAGCGGCGGCCAGCGGCGGGTTACCGTTGCGGGCGAGAGTGGAATACCTAAAAGAATGGCCTTATTACTATGACCGGCGAGAGACGGAATACAGTCAGAAAGCCTGCAATTTGGTAAGAGGGATGGCGGTCTTGTCACTCGACGCCATACAGCAGGCTTATGGCGATCAAACTTCGCCGGAGCAGGAAGTGTTAGCTCTGGCGGCTGAGATGGTGATGGAAGCATACGCGATTGAAAGTGTGCTGTTGCGTATGCAAAAAATCTCTCCGGCTAACCGCGTAATAGAAGCAATGGCGCGCACTTATGCCTGTGCAGCGGCTCATCGCACCGAGTTGAATTCGCAGTATCTGGTCGAGGTCTTGAAAACAGTAATGGACACTAAAGATCTGGAAGATCACTTTAGCGAATACATCGTCTATGACTTCATCAACCCCGTTCTTGAACATCGCACCATCGCTGATGCCTTGCGCGAATCAGGACGTTATCTTTGGTAAAACAAGGGAGTAAGAAAGAATCTATCGTATGAAAGCTGCTGTCTTGCGCACACTTGCCGAGCCACTCACGCACGAAGAATTGCCGCAACCCGAACCGGCGGCGGATGAAGTCTTGATTCGCGTCAAGGCTTGCGGCGTATGTCATTCCGACTTGCACATCGCGTTGGGCGAATGGTCGCAACTTAAAGGCATCACCAAGCTGCCGCTGATTCCCGGTCACGAGATCGCAGGCGTGGTTGAATCGGTAGGCGCAAACGTCACGAACTTCAAACCCGGCGACCGCGTAGGCGTGCCGTGGCTGCATTACACTTGTGGCACGTGTGAGTATTGCCAAAGCGGAAGAGAAACGCTGTGCGGCAAACAGCAAATCACCGGCGTGATGGTAGACGGCGGCTTTGCCGAATTCGTCAAAGCCAAAGCGAGCCATACGGTGAGAGTGCCCGATGCGTTGAGTTTTGAAGAAGCCGCTCCGCTGATGTGCGCAGGGCTGACGGTTTATAAAGCGATGCGCGTGGCTGAAGCGAAAGCGGGGCAGCGGCTGGCGGTGTTCGGCGTCGGCGGTTTAGGTCATTTAGCGATTCAACTCGGCAAAGCGTTGGGACTCGAAGTCGGCGCGCTCGACGTGAACAATGACAAGCTCGCCTTTGCCAAAGAATGCGGAGCCGATTGGACGGTGAACGTTACCGCAGAAGCTCCGCACAAACTCATCAAGTCACAAGGCGGCGGGCCGCATATTGCGATGGTGACTTCGGGGAATACGGTGGCGTATGACCTGGCGCTGCGTTCATTGCGCAAGGGCGGTACGCTTGCCGTCGTAGGCATGACGCCGCAACCGATTAGCGTCTCAACCGTCGCGCTTGTTTCGGGCGAGTTCCGCATCGTATCTTCCGCTGTCGGCACGCGCGCCGACTTAGAAGCCGTATTGGCAATGGCGGCGGAAGGCAAGCTCAAGTGCCATTACGAAACGCGACCGCTCGAAGCGATCAACGAAGTATTCGACGCGATGAAAGCCGGACAACTGACAGGCCGCGTCGTGCTGACGCTCTAACTGAAACCTGTGCAATGAAAAATCATCCGCGTATCTATTGTCTTCACTCAGCGAACATTTCTATCAGGCACAAGCTTCAGCATATCTCACTTTTCACTTTTCACTTTTCACTCATTCTTATGCGACCAGAAGCAGACTTTCTCAATCTTGATTCCTTGCTTACCGACGAAGAGCGAATGATTCGCAACACGGTTCGCCAGTTCGTTGACGAACAAGTCAAACCGATCATCGCCGACTGTTATGAAACGGCGCGCTTCCCGAAAGAGCTGATGCCGGAATTTGCCAAGCTGGGATTGTTCGGCGTGACGTTGCCGGAAAAATATGGATGTGCGAACGCGAGCAATGTGAGTTACGGCTTGATCTGTCAGGAACTCGAAGCGGGCGATTCGGGCTTGCGCAGCTTCGTGTCGGTGCAAAGTTCGCTGTGTATGTATCCGATTTATGCGTTCGGCAGCGAAGCGCAAAAACAGAAATACCTGCCCGCGATGGCGAAAGGCGAGGTCATCGCATGTTTCGGATTAACCGAATCGAATTCCGGTTCTGATCCTGGCAGCATGCGTACTCGCGCAAAACGCCATAACGGTGGCTGGCTCATCAATGGCAGCAAAGCCTGGATCACCAACGGAGCCATCGCCGACATCGCCATTGTGTGGGCGAAGGTCGAAGACGAAAACGACAAGATTCGCGGCTTCATCGTGCCGACTGATACGCCGGGCTTTAGCGCGCCTGAGATCAAACACAAGTTGAGCTTGCGCGCTTCGATCACGTCAGAGCTTTTCTTTCAGGATGTGTTCTTGCCCGAAGACGCGCTGTTGCCGGAAACCGGCGGATTGAAAAGTCCGCTTTCGTGTTTGACGCAGGCGCGTTTCGGCATCGCGTGGGGCGTGTTGGGCGCGGCGATTGATTGCTTTCAAACGGCTTTGGACTATTCAAAAAATCGCATTCAATTCAATCGTCCGCTGGCGAGCTTTCAACTTACGCAACAAAAGCTGGCCGAGATGTTCACCGAAATCACCAAAGGCCAGTTGCTCGTCTGGCGCATGAGCCAATTGAAAGATCAAAGCCAACTCACGCCGACCCATGTTTCGATGGCGAAGATGAACAATGTGCGACTCGCTTTGGAATGCGCACGCACGGCGCGTTCGATCTTGGGCGGCAACGGCATCATGGGTGAATACGGCGTGATGCGGCATATGTCGAATCTCGAAACGGTGTTCACTTATGAGGGGACGCACGAAGTCCATTTGCTTTCGATAGGGCGGCATCTGACCGGCTTGAGTGCGTTTGAATAGCTTTCAAAACGGAAGGGCCTTCGCCACAAAAAAGCACAGAAAACACAAAAGGAATCAACAGACAGCTTTTGTGTTTTCTGTGCTTTTTTGTGGCGAAATGGAACCGTGGGTTAGCGAATTACGCCTGCCTCTTTAAGCTGTGCGATTTCCTCTGTCGCATAGCCTAACTCCAACAAAATGGCTTGGCTGTGTTCGCCGCATCGTGGAGCGCGATGGCGCACTGATGCGGGCGTAGCCGACAAACGCACCGCCGTGTCAGCCAGCAAGGTCGGTTTTGCTCCGTCGGGATAAGCCATCGGTCGCAACAAGCCGCGTGCGCGGATGTGCGGGTCGTTGAGCGTTTGATCGAAATCGTAAACCGGCGCGGCGGGAATGCGCGCGGCTTCGAGGGCGGCAAGCGCCGAGGCGTTGGTGTGTTGCGATGTCCATTCATTCATCGCGGCGTTGATGACGTCGTGATGATTGGCGCGCGTGAGGTCGTCGGTGCAACGCGGGTCGTCAATGAGTTCGGGACGATTCACCAAGCGCGCCCAACGTTTGAACATGGGCTGGCCGATAGCCTGAATGATGATCCAGCCGTCTTGCGTTTGATAAGTGTCAGCCGGAGCCGCGTGATAGCCGGTGTTGCCTTGTTGTTCGCGCACCGCGCCGATGGCGGCGCGTTCGGCCAGCAAGGCTTGCATGAACGTTACGCCGGTGGTCAGCAACGAAGCCTCTACGACTTGGCCGCGTCCGGTGGTGCGACGCTCATACAGCGCGACCATTACGCCGAAGGCCGCGTGCAGCGCGGTGCCGTAATCAGCGTAATTCACGACGCTGCGAATGGGTGGGCCGGGAAAGCCGGTGACATTCATCGCGCCCGACATGGCTTGCGCTACGGGGTCGAAACCGGCGCGTGTAGCGTAAGGGCCGTCAGCGCCGAACGCGGAAAGTTGCGCGAGAATGATGTCGGGTTTGAGCGCGGTGAGTGAGGCGTAATCAAGTTCGAGTTTGGTCAATACGTCGAGTGGCAGATTGGCGATAACGACGTCAGCAGTGGCGATGAGACGGCGTTGAATCTCACGCGCTTGCGGTTGTCCTAAATCCAACGCCAGTCCGCGCTTGTTGCGATTGAGCGCGAGAAATAGCGGGCCTTCGCCGGTGTCGGTCACGGGCGCGAGGTAGCGGTCTTCGCCGCCTTCCAAACGTTCGATGCGAATCACATCGGCGCCGAAATCGGCCAGCAGCATCGCGCAATAAGGCCCGGCGATGTAGCGGCCAAAATCCAATACGCGAATGCCTTGCAGCGGTAACATCCGGTTAGGGTCTCCAGTACCATCGGACGGCGAATAATCCGGCGGCGAAACCGCACAGCGTGCCGATGATGATCGCCAGATAACCGGTTTGCGGATTCACGAGAGAGATGCCCAACGTGACCGGCAATCCGACGAGCAGGCCGGTGCCCAGAAAAGCGATAAATGCGGTAAGTCCCGAACGGGCAGCCGCGCGGTCTTGCCGGGTCAGCAGTTCAGCCGCCGTCTCACCGGTTTGCACGGCGGTTTGAAACTGATCGAGTTCGGTTTTCCAGTAAAGGCGTTCGTGTTGCGTGACGATTTGTCCTTTGTCGTTGATGTCGAGCGCGAGCTTGAGCGACCAGTGGTTGGATGCGAGTTGCTGTTGCGTGACGCGCGCGCGCACCCGCCACTTGCGCGGAGAGAAGGCGAACAATGAACCGAGCCACGAGCCGCGCGTAAAGCTCGTCTTTGAGGCCGCTTCAGGATGATAACCGTTGCGCTGCATAAACGCGGCGATGCGCGTTTCGATTTCGTGGGTAGTGGCGGTTACCTCAAAGGACTGTTCAAGTTTCATGGATACGTTAGTTGATGCGATGTGCGGGGAAGCGGAAAAGAAAATAGGCGTTCGGCTTCTTTTTGACAAGAAGCCGAACGCCTAAAAGTTTCGCGCCTGCCTGGCTGACGCGGAGCGCTATTGCATAAAGCCCAGATTGCGTTCGCTGAAATTCGCCAACTCAGGGAACAGTCCGTTAAGTTGATTGTCAGCGACGCCCATCCAGTTGGCGAGCGTGCCGCCGAATTGCGCCAGCGAAGTTGAAGGCAACATCACGCCCCGCGAATCGGCGTAAGCATTCGGGTTGTAAGCCGAATCGCTCGCGTTCATCACCGGGTATTGACCGTAAATGCGCTGCCCCGTAACAGCTCCGCCGACGACCATCAAGTGATTGCCCCAGCCGTGATCTGAACCCGTGCCGCTGGGTTGCAGCGAACGTCCGAAATCAGACATCGTGAAAGCCGTCACGCGATTGCTGACGCCCAACTCGACCGTCGTGTCATAAAACGCTTTGAGTGATTGACTGACCTGCCGATATAAATCCCACAACTGATATTCCTGCGCGCTGTGCGTATCGAACCCGCCCAAGCCCACAAAGAACACCTGACGGCCTGCGCCGGTTTGCGCGCGCAAGCTGATGAACTGGGCTACGTCTTTGAGTTGTTTGCCGATAGACGAAGTCGGAAACACCGTCGTGAACGGCGTCGTCGTGCCCAGGTTTTTGAACATCGTGTTGAGTTGCAGGGCTTCGTTGAAAGTGCGATCTGCCGCTACCATCAAACGATTGCTATTTTGCAACGCTACGATTTGCTTTTGCGCATCAGCCCGCGCCGTCGTCGCAGTCAATGGCCAGCCGCCGTTCATCGCGTTTTGATACAACGTATTGCCCGGTTGCAACGCCGTCGCGTTCGTCGCCAAGCCTGCGCAATACAACGCCGCGCCGTTGAACGAAATCGCTACCGGTGCAATCGAATTGACGTTGTTGGCTTGCAACGCATCGGCGATGCGTCCGCCCCAGCCACTCGACGATGATGAACTCGGCACGCCCGATTGCATTTGCACGATTTGATCGGAGTGCGAGAACAGTTGCGTCGGCAACGGTACGGCGGCTTGCTGATATTGCTGCTGCGTCGTCGGTTGATAGAGCAAACCCGTATTCGCTACGACCGCCATGCGGCCTTGTTGAAAGAGCGTTTGCATCTCAGTCAAACCGTGATTGAGCGCGTATTGTCCGCCCGTCGCCGTCGTGATGGGCAAGAGTTGCGTACCGCTCAACGCCAAGCCGCCGCGCTTTGAAACATAAGCGGCGTATTCGCTTTGCGATTGCGGAATGACGGTGTTGTGTCCGTCACTGCCGCCGAAAAGAAACACGCAGACCAGCGCCTTGTAATCAGTCGCTTGCGCTGCGGCTTCGGTGAAATTGAGATGACCCAGCCCTGCGAGCATGCCTGCGCTCGCGCCGAGCCGAAGAAAATTGCGTCGTGAAAAGTTTGATTGGTTGTTCATTGTTCATTCACCTCTCTTAGTGCATCACCATGTATTCGCTCGACATCGCCGTGAGATAAAGTACGGTGAGCGCGCGCGTTTTCGCATCGGCTCCGACGCTGGCTTGGGCAGCCAACGCGGTTTGCAACGACTGGCGCAAGCCCGTAGACATGCGTCCATAGAGCAACAGGTTGTCTACGGCGTTGATGCAAGCGGTGTGGTTCGCGCCCAGATCGAAAAGCCATTGCAGGTTCCAGATGCCGGTCTGGTAATAGTTCATGTAGCCCCACAAAAAGTTGCCGCGCAGCATGAGTTCGCCCGGCCCGAAGATTTGAAACTCAGGGCCGAACAACGGCGGCGACTGTCGCGGAACGCGATAGAGCGGCGAGTAATGACCGAAGACCGAAGGCGGATTGAGCAGCGCTTCGTTCATCAGTTCATAGTCGTAAGAGATGTAATAGAAGTCGGGAATCGTCGCGTTCAAAATTCGGAACATCGCAATGGTATGCAACATCGGCGAACGCAGCTTGCCGAAATCATTGCCGGGTTGGTCGTTGCGCGCTTCGGGATCGAGCAACACAGCGCGGATGACGGCTTTCATATCGCCGCGTACTCCCATGCCGTTGTCGTTGAACGCCGCCGCTACGCGCGCGATGTAAGCCGGACTCGGATTGCTCTCGACCAGACCGCGAATCATGCGCACCGCTACGAATGGCGCGACGTTCGGATGGTTGAAGACGATGTTGATGACGTCGTCTACGTCTTTTTGCATCGTCTGGTTGGCGGGCTGCGTTTGGCCGAGAAAGGTCTTCGACGAAAAGTCGTGATAACTCGGCAGCGGATACATCTGCCCCGGATAGTAATTCGAGTTCAGCGTGACAGGCGGGGAAGTGTTGTTGAACGTCCAGCCTGTGAATGCCAAAGCGATTTGGCGCACATCGCTTTGCGTATAGGTCGGAATCGGTTTGCCCGCTGTGTCGAGCTTGAGCGAACCGTCGAGATTCAATTCATACAAACCGATGCTGAACAGTTGCATCAACTCGCGCGGATAGTTTTCGTTCGCGCCGCCAGACACGCCGGGCTTGGTGCTGTTCACCATATCGAGATAGTTGCCCATCGTGGCATCGAGCGTGAGTTCCTTGAGCATGGTCTTGTAGTTGCCGAAAGCGTTGCGGCTCAGAATCTGCAACCACGGATAAAGCATGTTTGGGTAATTATTCTTGTTGCGCGAAATCACGAGGATTTCGGTCAAAGCGTGCAACACGCGCTGGCGCAACTGGTCTGGTCCGGCGGAGTAATGCTTGAACAACTCGCTTTGCAATTCGTTGTGCGTCGAATTGATGCCGTTCGGCCAGACCGATTCGGGCACATTGAATTGCGCTTCGATCCAGGCTTGCGGGCCAACCTGTTTAACGTAATTGATGAGTGTCGTCGTCGGGCCGAACGTGGTTTGTTCGAGCAAACGCGCGGCAGCCAATGTCGCTGCATCAGGCGGCGTGCCTGGCGTCGGTGATGGTGCGGGTGAGGGCGATGGTGATGGTGATGGCGATGGCGATGGCGATGGCATTGGGGTGGGTGTAGCCGTCGGCATCGGTGTCGGAGTCGCCGTTGGCATCGGTGTCGGGGTAGCTGTTGGCATCGGTGTCGGGGTTGGCGTCATCCTACCAACAACTGTCACCCACGCTGCGGCGCGTTTCGTCGGGTCGGCTTTGCTGATGGCAACGACAGCTACGCGATTG
>JABFSD010001102.1 GCA_013140935.1 Acidobacteriota bacterium | reverse complement strand
GCATTGATGCGCAGGTTCGTCAGCGTCAAGCCGGTGGCCGTACCGCCCGCGATTTGCCGCACGATGAGATTGGCTGCCGACGTCGCGTCATCCGTCACTGTGCCCAGCGTGATCGTTTTGCCTGTTTCACTTTTATAAAGGCTGCCCGCCAGCGGCGTGACTTGCGGCGGTTGATTGTTGGCCACAATCGTCAGCGCCAGCGGTTGATTGACCTTGCATCCGAAACGATCAGTTGCCGTGACGACAAAATTGAAGTCGCCGCTCGCCGTCGGCATACCACCGAGCAAGCCCGCTGTGGTCAATGAGAGTCCATTGGGTAAGGTCGAACCCGCTTGCACCGCATACGAATAAGGATCGAGGCCGCCGCTTGCGCCGAACGTTTGGCTATAGGCTTGTCCGACTCTGCCGTTGGCGAGCGTCGTGGGCGTCAACGACAGCGTGGGACAAGTGACGGTGAGCGGAAAGCTCGCGTCCGTCGTCGCGCCGCAATTGTCGGTGAGGCGAATCGTGATCGTGTGCGTACCAGTCGGTGCGGCGTTCGTGAGGGAAACTTCGCCTGTGACAGTGACGGTGGCGACACCTGTGAAAGCGCCTTTGCTGGCGACGAAAGCCGTCATCACGTTGCCGTTATCGCTGGCGAGCGGTTGGGGCGTAATCGTCAACGCTGCGCCGGTAGCGACCGAATACGTCGGAGCGTATTGCAACGCAGGCGGCGTATTCGCCGTGACGTTCACGGTGAGATTGGCCGTCGCGGTCAACGATCCATCCGACACTTGCCAGACGATGGTGTTGGCTCCGACCGTCGCCGCGCAGTCGGCTGAAATTTGCGCCGAGATCGTGCCGTTGCTGTTCGTGATGGTCGTCACACGCAAGCCGGTCGGAATCGTCGTCGCCGTTACTATCAGGCTGCTCGCGGAGGTTTCGTTGTCGCGCACCATAGCAATGCCTGAGATCGTTGCGGCGCTGCCCTGTTGGCGCGTGACTGGTTGAGCCAACGTAATCGTAGGCGGCGAATTCACCGTGAGTTGCGCATTGTCTGAAGTCACAGTGCCGCAACTATTGCTCACGACGACCGAATAAATTCCGGCATCGAGCAACTGGGCGTTGTTGATTGTCAGCGTTGCCAGCGTCGCCCCGTTCAGATTGCCGCCGTTCTTGCGCCATTGATAAGTGAGGTTGCTGCCGGTCGCCGTGACGCTGAACGTCGCCGGGCTGCCGCCTGCTACCGTTGCGGCTTGCGGTTGCGCAGTGATCGCGGGCGGAGCGCATACGTTGATGATGAGGCTGACATCCGTGGTCGCGCCGCAATTGTCAGTCGCGCGAATCTTGACGGTATGCGTGCCCGCCGGAGCGGCGTTGGTGAGTGAAACTAAGCCTGCTGCGTTGACCGTAACGCCGCCGGTATAAGTGCCTGCGCTATTTACCGTCAGCACCGGCGTGCTGGTGTCATCGTTCGGCGTAAAGCTCGGCGTGATGTTGAGCGAACCTCCCAACGTGACGTTGTGTCCCAAAACATAAGCCAGCGAAGGCGGATTGTTCGCCGCTACGCTGAGTAAGACAGAAGCCGTTGCGGTGAGTCCGCCTGCGTCGGTGACAGTGAGCGATAAGTTATGCGCGATGGCCGCCGCCGTGCAGCTTGCGGCAACCTGCGCCCTGATCGTTCCGTTGGTGTTTGTCAGCCCCGTGACGGTGATGCCTGCGGGCAGTGTACCCAGCGTGATGGTCAGGCTTCCGGCAGCCGTTTGCGCGTCGCTTACCGTTGCCAACGTCGCCAGCACCGATGCTCCGCCTTGCGTGAGCGAGATGGGCAAGGCCGCTGTAATCGTCGGCGCAGTATTGATCGTCAACGCAGCGTTAGCCGAAGTCAGTGAACCGCAAGTGCCGTTCACTACGACGGAATAGGTTCCGGCGTCGGCGGCCTGCGTCGCGCTGATCGCCAACGTAGCCGAACTCGCGCCGCTCACTCTGCCGCCATTCGTCAGGTTCACGCCGTTCTGGCGCCATTGATAGCTTAAGCCCGTGCCGGTCGCCGTTACGCTAAACGTCGCCGTGCTGCCTGCATTCGCCGTGGCGGCTTGCGGCTGCGCGGTGAGGGCGGGCGGAGCGCATACGTTAAGCGTGAAGCTCGCATCCTTCGTCGCGCCGCAATTGTCGGTCGCGCGAATTGTGATCGTGTGCGTACCGACGGGGGCTGCGTTGGCGAGCGAAATCACGCCCGCCGCATTCACCGCAATCGTGCCGGTGAATGTGCCTGCGCTTTGCACGACGACGCCGGCGACCGCGCCATTGTCGGCGGGCGCTTGCGCAGGCGTAATCGTCAAGGTCGCGCTGCTGTTGACCGAATGCGTTGCGGCATAGCTCAACGTCGGCGGCGTATTCGCCGTAACATTCACGATCAACGTCGCCGTGGCTGTCAGTCCACCGCCATCGGCCACTTGCAGCACGACGTTGTTGGCTCCGACAGCAGCGTTACAGGCCGCCGCGACATTCGCCGTGATGGCGCCGTTCGTGTTCACGATGTTCGTGAGTGAAATTCCCGCAGGCAGATTCGCGGCGCTGACGGTCAGCGTGCCAGCGGCGAATTCAGCATCGCTCACCGTCGCAATCGGGCTTTGCGTAGCGTTGACGCCCGGTTGCCGCGTCAGCGCCGTTGCCGCCGTGATGGTGGGAAGCGTATTCGGTGTGCAAGTGTTCAGCCACAAGTGCAAGGTGCCGTTCCAATAGTCTCCGCCGACAAAATCGAGCTTGCCGTCGCGATTGAAATCGCCTGCGTTAAAAGCGTAACTCCAACCGCTGGGCTGACTGGCCGCGTAAGGGCCGAGGATGCTGAACGTGCCGTCGCCATTACTGCGCAAAATGTGTACCTGGCTTTCGGCGTTGGTAAAGTTGAGCGTGCCGAGGTCTAGGATTCCGTCGTTATCAAAATCGCGCATCACCATATCTATCGCGAGTTCCGTCGTCTGCACCAGCTTGACGGTATATCCGCCCGCGCCGTCGTTCAGCATAATGGCTACGCCGGTGACGGTGCCGCCGACATAACGGCCTGCCACCGCGATGTCGGTGCGCCCGTCACCATTCAAATCGCCGGTCAAGATAGCGCGTGTGTCCTGTGCGCCTACGGGCGTAAGCACGGTAAAAGCGCCCGTGCCGTTGCCTTGCAAAAACTCTACGCCATTGGTCGAGGTCACGACCAGATCGCGTTTGCCGTCGTTATTGAAATCAAGCGGCGCGGCAAATTTATTCAGATTGGTGCCACTGCCCAGCGCGATGGGCGAGCCAGACGCAATCGTGAAAAGTTGCGGGCTAGCGGGTGTAACGGCGCTGTCAGCTTTGCGCAACAGCACCTCCAGCGCGCCGCGATGGTTAATAGCGGCTACATCGAGTCGTTGGTCGCCATTGAGATCAACGACCAGCAGGTTCGTTGGGATGATAGTTGTG
>JABFSD010000753.1 GCA_013140935.1 Acidobacteriota bacterium | reverse complement strand
AACAAAAAGGCGTCTATTCGATGTGCTATGCGATTAGCGCCAGCCCTGACCCGATGGGCGCGTACTATCGCTATGAGTTCTTACGTCCGCTCTTTCCCGATTATCCGCGTCCGGCGATTTGGTCGGATGGCTATTACCTGCCAACCAGTACGAGCGATGATTTGATTCAACGACACGCTTGCGTCGTCGAACGCGACAAAATGCTCAAAGGCGAACCGGCGCGCGAGCAGTGCGTCATCATTGACGGCGTGAATTTTTTGAACAACGTAGATATTGACGGCAAGGTGCTGCCGCCGCGCGGTGCGCCGAACATCGTGATGGCGACGGGTGGTGCGCAGTTAAAAGGTATCGTCGAAGACGACGGCATTTATGCGTGGCAGTTCAAAGTGGATTGGCAAAATCCCGCCAACACCAAACTCAGCAGTCCGCAAAAAATCGCGGTCGCGCCTTATCGTTATTTGTGCGACGGGCAGTTGACCAATTGCGTACCGCAACCCGGCACTGATCGTCGCCTCGATTCGCAAGGCGACAAGCTCATGGCGCGGCTGGTTTATCGCCGCATCGGCAATCGTGAATCGGTGGTCGCCGTGCATTCGGTCAACACTGCGGCAGGCGCGGGCGGCGTGCGTTGGTACGAATTGCGCGTCAATAAAGACCGTAGCCTGAAGCTGCATCAACAAGGCACCTACGCGCCCGATGGATTCTTTCGTTGGATGGCGAGTCCGGCGATGGATCGTTTTGGCAACATTGGTATTGGTTATTCGTTCGGCGGCACGCCGCATTTTGCCGGACAACGTTTTGCTGGACGACGCGCGAACGATGCGCTCGGCAAGCTCACGTTGCGCGAAACGATTTTGGTCGAAGGCCAAGCTGCGCAGAACGTGATGCGCTGGGAGGATTACACGCAAACCGCTGTTGACCCCAGCGATGATTGCACGGTGTGGTATGTGGGCGATTATCTGAAAGCGGGCGAAACGAATTATTCAACGCGCATCGGCGCATTTCGCATGCCGGGTTGCAAAGGAAAGCGATGAAAAACTTTATCTTCGTGATCGTGACACTGTTGACGGCGGGCGTTGTCGCGCAAACACAGCAGCAGGAAAAGCCTTTAATACAGGATTACGTCAAAGCCGTCATCGGCACGCCGCCTGCGTCGTATGGCCTTGATCCGTTTTACAAAAAGTACGCCGACGCGCAGGGCATTGCGATTTCGAGTTCAGAGAAAGTACCCGACGCCGCCTTGCTCGTCGCGCGCGACATCGTGATTCACATGCTTTCAAAACGTCCCGACCTGCGCGCCGAGATGGTCAAGAAACGAATGAAGGTCGGCGTGATGGCGCAATCAGAAAGCACGACCGACATTCCCGAACACCGCAACAACAAACGCCCCGGCCCGAACGACCCGCGCCTGACGCCGGGCGAAAAGCCAATTACGACCAGCCGGGCGGCATCGCTGCGCAAACCGATAAAGAGTACTGGGATCGTCGCGCGCGCGGCTTGGGCGGCAACCCTACGACCTGCGCCGAAGAGAATCTGTTGGGCTATCCCGGTACGCGCTATTTCGGCGAGAACATCTTTGTGCATGAATTCGCGCACGGCATTATGGGGCAAGGCATTCGCACGGCAGACCCAACGCTGTTCGCTGAAATTCAGGCGGCATACAAAGAAGCGATGGCGAAAGGACTTTGGAAAAATCATTACGCCGCGACCAACGCCAATGAGTATTGGGCCGAGGGCACGCAAACATGGTTCTGGTCGAATTATGAATACATGGACGGCGAGACCCGCGTGCAATCGCCCGAAGACTTGCAGAAATACGATCCGAAACTGTTTGAGTTATTGAGTCGCGTTTATCCCGATCATCACATCCCGATGGATGTCTATCACGGCAAAAACATTCTGCCGCCGCGCCGCCGCGCGCAATGAGAGGAACATTTTTATGACACGCAAACTGAATCTCTTTTCGCTCATCACGTTTTGTTTGTGGTTGGCTGTGTCGGGTTACGCGCAAGGCACACAAGCTGATTACGAACGCGCCAACGGCTTGCGCGAGAAATACAGCAACCTCGCCGTCAACGTGCCGGAGCGCGCCAACTGGATCGGCAAGACGCCACGTTTTTGGTATCGCAAAGCAGTCAAGGGCGGCGCGGAATTTGTCATGGTGAATGCCGAGACATTGGAAAAGACCGCTGCCTTCGATCACGAAAAGATGGCTGCCGCAGTGGCGTCAGTGTTGCCGCCGGGACGCGAGAAGATTACGGCGTTGCGCTTGCCCTTCAATGACATCACGTTCACGGACGACGAGCGCGCCATTGAGTTCAACGGCGACGGCACACGGTGGCGTTGCGATTTGGCTTCGTATTCGTGCAAGAAATCAGACGCGCCGGCGGGACGTTTCGGCGGACGCGGTGGCGGTGGTGGACCGGTTGCGCCGTTGAGCGCGGCGACGCTCACGGGCATTCCGGGGCCGCGTTATGACCAGATGGGAGGAATGGGAGCGATAGGAGCTATGGGAGATGCGAAGGCTTCGCCGGATGGAAAGTGGGAAGCCGTCATCAACAACCATAACGTCTTTGTGCGAGCGAAAGGCAAGCGCGAAGGCACGGCGTTGAGTATGGATGGTTCGGAAGGCAATTTTTATGCGCTCGCCACGTTGGCATGGTCGCCTGATTCAAAAAAGATCGCGGTGTTTCGCGTGCGTCCGGGCTATCACCGCAAGTTGCAATATGTCGAATCCTCGCCGCGCGATCAGGTGCAACCGCATTACGGCGAGATTGAATACGCCAAGCCGGGCGATGTACTCGACTTTCCGCAACCGATCATGTTCGACGTTGAGAGCAAGCGGCAATACGTGATTGATAACACGCTGTGCGCGAATCCCTATCAGTTGTCGCGCCCCGAATGGCGCAAGGATGGCCGCGCGTTCACGTTTGAATACAACCAGCGCGGCCATCAGGTTTATCGCGTCATCGAAATTGATGCCGCGACAAGCAAGCCCCGCGCGCTTATCAGCGAGGAGCCGAAAACCTTCTTCCATTACAACGCGGCTCCGGGCGGCAAGAAATATCGCGCTGACATCAGTGACGGCAAAGAGGTCGTGTGGATGTCGGAACGCGACGGCTGGAATCATTTGTACCTTTACGATGGCCTGACGGGCGCGGTGAAAAATCAAATCACCAAAGGTAATTGGGTCGTGCGCGGCGTCGAAAAGTTAGACGAAGAAAAACGCCAAATCTGGTTTCAGGCCAGCGGCATGCACGCGGGTAAAGACCCTTATTTGATTCATTTCTTCCGCATCAATTTCGACGGTACGGGTTTGACCGCGTTGACCGAAGCCGACGCCAATCACACGGTCAGCTTTTCGTCAGACATGAAATTTTACGTGGACACTTACTCCCGCGTAGACCTGCCCGCCATCGCCGAATTGCGTCGCACCGAAG
>JABFSD010000696.1 GCA_013140935.1 Acidobacteriota bacterium | reverse complement strand
CTCGTATGCCGTCATACCGGTTTCGCGTTGCGGCACTTTGTCTAAATCAAGCTCGACGCCGGTGCCGCCGCGCGCGCCCATCTCGCAAGTCGAACACGTCAAACCCGCCGCGCCCATGTCCTGAATGCCAGTGACTGCGCCCGAACGCATGGCTTCGAGGCAGGCTTCGAGCAAAAGTTTTTCAGCGAACGGATCGCCGACTTGTACGGTCGGACGTTTTTCGAGCGCCGCTTCGTCGAATTCCGCCGAAGCCATCGTCGCGCCGTGAATGCCGTCGCGTCCGGTTTTGGCTCCCACATAAACGACCGCGTTGCCGATGCCTTCGGCTTTGCCATAAAAAATCTGTTCGCGCCGCACGAGTCCCAAAGCGAAAGCATTCACCAACGGATTCATCGAATAACAATCGGCGAATATGACTTCGCCACCGATGGTGGGTACGCCGAATGCGTTGCCGTAATCGCCTACACCTTTGACTACGCCGGCCATGATGCGGCGATTGCGCGCGATTGATTTCGCGCTGGTGGCTTCGGCTTCATCATTCACGTCCGCGTCACGAATCGGGCCGAAGCGCAACGAATTCATCGCCGCGACGGGACGCGCGCCCATCGTGAAAATGTCGCGCAGGATGCCGCCTACGCCAGTCGCCGCGCCTTGATAGGGTTCGATGAACGAAGGGTGATTGTGCGATTCGATTTTGAAGGCCGCGCACCAGCCGTCGCCGATGTCTACGATGCCCGCGTTTTCGCCGGGGCCTTGCACGAGGCACGCGCCTTCGGTGGGCAGGCGCTTGAGGTGTACGCGCGAAGATTTGTAGGAGCAATGCTCCGACCACATCACCGAAAAGACGCCGAGTTCCGTGGGCGACGGTTCGCGTCCCAACAGTTGCTTGATGCGTTCGTATTCGTCCGGCGTGATGTGATGCTGTGCGAGAAGTTCAGGCGTAATCATCGTAACTTTCCAGATCAAGGCATTTCATCCACGAAGCCACACGAAGGAAGAACACGAAGAAGAACTACATCTGGATGACGATCTTCGTGTTTTCTTCGTGTGACTTCGTGGAGATACATGTTTGCTATGCGGCTTTTCTTAACAGGGGGCGCAGGTAATCGGCCATCGAGAGAAAGACGGAACGACCGTCTTTGCTTAACAACGCGCCTTCGGCGGCGCGTTCGGGATGCGGCATCATGCCGAGTACGTTGCGCTCGGCGTTGCAGATGCCTGCGATGTTGTTGCGCGAACCGTTCGGATTCGCGGCATCGCTGATGTCGCCGTTGGGTTCGCTATAACGAAAGATGACGCGACGTTCGCGTTCGAGTTCGTTGAGGGTCGCATCATCGCAAAAGTAATTCCCTTCGCCGTGCGCGATGGGCACGCTCAATACGTCGCCCGCTTGGTAACAACCAGTGAACGGCGTATCGGTTTGCGCTACGCGCAAATTGACGTGTTCGCAAATGTATTTCAGTCCGCGATTGCGCAACAGCGCGCCCGGCAGCAAGCCCGACTCGCAAAGAATCTGGAAGCCGTTGCAGATGCCGATGACCAGCCCGCCATCAGCGGCGTATTGCTTGAGCGGCGTCATCACGGGCGAGAAACGCGCGATGGCTCCGGTGCGCAGGTAATCGCCGTAAGAAAATCCGCCGGGCAGAATCACTGCGTCAAAGCCATCGAGATTGGTGTCTTTGTGCCAGATGAAATCTACGGGCTGGCCGATGACCTTGCTGATAACGTGATAGGCGTCGTGATCGCAGTTCGATCCCGGAAAGATGACCACGCCGAATTTCATTAAGTAATGGGAATCCTTTACGGACAGTAGGAAGGTAAGCGGGTTTATACTTCAGGCTTGCGCGGTAGGCAAGAAGCGGCGCTTGCCCGTCAGAGCGGAACGCGGCAAACTTGCGCGCGTTACGAGGAAGCAAAGTTATGCATTGTCAGAACTGCGGACAGAAACTACGTTCAAAGGCGCGCTTTTGTAATAACTGCGGCCAATCGGTCGTCGAACGCTTTGGCAGCGCGTTGTTACAAAACATGCCGAAGCCTGTCGCACCTGATTCGCCGACCGAAAACCTTTCGCCCAAGACGCGCACCGCGCCGAATCAGCACGCGCCTTCTACGTTGGAACAGCAAGCACAGTTTGCGACGGACGAACTCGGCTTGCGCGGGACGGGACGGCAAGAGATGCCGAAACATACTTTGGAAGAAGTGCGGATTCCGCTGGATGCGCGCACGACCGTCGTCGAAGCCAAAGCCTATAAAGAACTCGCGCCGACACGTCCGGCAGAGTTACCGACCCCGCCGCACGCGGCGACCACTGTGGTAGACGTTCCGGCCTTACCGCCGCCTCCACCGGTAGCGGCCTTTGTTCCGCCGCCTCAAATCAAGGTGTCAGCTAATCCGGCTGCGAAAGAAGCAGACGTTGAATTCCTCACGCCGAGTACGCAAGAGTTGCAAAGCATCGTTGCCAACAAACCTTTCTTCACGCGAATGCTCAAGCCCAATGCACAAAACGCTCAACACAAATATCTGATTTACGCCGTACCGCTCGTCCTGCTGGCGGCCTTGATCGTATTCATTGCTTTTCTGTGGTTGCGATAAAAAGTCTGCCGAAAAAAACGAAAGCGTGCCTTTCACAGCACGCTCCCGTTTCGTTGATCTTGTGTCAGCCGGTTTAGGCTTCGACGGCGCGTTCGCGCACCGCGTCCCAACGCATGTACTTGCGCCGCCGGAACGATTCCGTCGCCATGCGCACCGCGACAATGCCGTAATAGCCCGTCATCACGTCGGTCTTGATGGCTGCACCGTTGCGAATCGCGTCCTGCAAATTGCGATGATGTAACAAAATGTCTTCGCCGCCGGTTTTCTTGTGGGTGAAGACTTCTTTGGTTCCTTCGCGGTTCAGGCGACCTTCGGGGCGAATCACAAAGCCCTCGCGATTGAATTCGAGCGTCGCTTCGTGGCCGCGAATCACGTGCGGAATCGGCTCGCCGTTCGCCATCGAAGAAAGCACGACGACCGACAAGCCCTGCGGATAATCAAGCATCATATTGAACGTATCGGGAATCTCAGCCGCACTGTCGCGGAATTCCCACTTGCCGCCGGTGGCGACGACTTTGTCAGGGAATTTCAAATCAAGCGCGCGAATGATGCGCGTAATGCGGTGTACGAACAGGTCGGTCGCAATGCCGCCCGAATAATCCCAATAGCGCCGCCAGTGCAGGAAGCGATCCAAGTCGAAAGGCCGTTTCGGAGCCGAGCCTAAGAAAGCATTCCAGTCGAGATTGACGCCGGGCTTTACGTCCTGATCGGGTTCGTCGCTGACCCAGAAATCGCGCTTGTGATTGCGCGAATAATCAATCTGGGCTTGCACCGGACGACCGATCTTGCCTTCTTTAATCATTCGTTGCGCGGTCTCATAAGAATCGTCGGACATGCCCTGCACGCCGACCTGCATC
>JABFSD010001200.1 GCA_013140935.1 Acidobacteriota bacterium | reverse complement strand
ATCCACGCTTTGCCGTTGTAAGTCGAACGCCACAAGCCCGCCGGTTGCGGCGGCATCACCGGCGGCCCGCCCATCTTGCTCGAAAGCAATCCCGCGACCGACAACGCCTGATCGCGCACCGGTTCAGCGCCCAAGCGAAAACGCGCGCCGCGTGAATGCAAGACATTGCGCGGATCGGCTTCACGCAATTCATTCGTCGTTTCCGAGGCCTGTTGATAAGCCTTGCTTATCACGATGGTCTTGATGAGTTTTTTGAGCGACCAGCCGTTGTCGCGGTAATTCGCGGCAAGCCAATCCAACAATTCAGGATTGGTCGGGGTCGCGCCTTGCGCGCCAAAATCTTCTTCGGTCTCGACGATGCCGACGCCGAACAGCCGCGCCCATACACGATTGGCCCAAACGCGCGGCGTCAACGGATTGTCTTTGTTCACGAGCCATTGGGCTACGCCGAGGCGATTGCGCGGCGCGGTTGCAGGCCACTGGCCGAAAGCCGCAGGCACGCCGGGTTGAACCGCTTCACCTTGTTCTAAAAAATTGCCGCGCACATGAATTTTCGTCGTGCGTTGTTTGTCGGCGGCGAGTTCGCGCATGAAAGGCAAGCGCACGAGGTTGTCGTTGAAATCTTTTTGCGCTTTATAAGCTCCGGCGAGTTCATCGCGCAGCTTGCGCATTTCCGCTGTTGCCTGACGCGGTTGCAGCGAAGCTGCGTCAATGTCGCTCGTCATTAGGCGAAAGCGTCGCAGCGTTTTAGTGTCGCCCGCTTGCTGTGAAAGCGTGACGCGCAGTTTCGTTTCGGTGTCGAGCTTGAGCGGTTCGGCAAAATCGAAGATGGCTTCGTGGCGTTCTTGCGGTTGCGATTTCACCGACCAGCCGGTTTTCTCATCGCCATCCAGCGCCGCAGTGATGGATTCCTTCGCCTCGGCGTAATCAGCGCGCGCATTCGTCAAGCGGATGGGACGCGACATCAACTCCGCCATGATTTCAGATAGGATGAACCAGCCGCTGCGTCCGATGACGGGTTCACCCGATGCGGCTTTTTCTGTGAGAGCTTCCAATCGCAAAGCGGTATGCGTGCCTGCGGGCAATTTCAACGTCACGACATAAGTGTCTTCCGGCGGAGCCTTGCCGCTGACGGTAATGATGCCGTCCGGTTGTGCAGCCATCGTCGCGCCGTCTTTAGAAATAGTTTCAGCCACAGCCGGCGCTTGCCAGTTGCGTTCGGCGACGGCGTGAGCTTTTTCTGCGGCTTCTTCCAACGGTTTGATTTGGTCGAGCAGAGATTGAATGCGTTCTTTCCAGTGCTTGCGTTCGGCTTCTTCTTTGGACGAAAGCAACTCCATCGTTGGCTTGTCGTTGTAATCGTCGTTGTCTTCGGTCTGATTAAACAGCGCGTAAAAGCCGTAATACTCGCGGTGTGAAATCGGGTCGTACTTATGCGTATGGCATTTCGCGCAACCCATCGTCAGGCCCATCCAGACTTGCATGGTGGTGTCTACGCGATCTTTGACGGCGGCGACCCGGAACTCCTCGTTGTCGGTTCCGCCTTCGTCATTGGTCATCGTGTTGCGATGGAAAGCTGTGGCGATGAGTTGTTGTTGGGTGGGGTTGGGCAGCAAGTCCCCCGCGAGTTGTTCGATGGTGAATTGATCGAGCGGCATGTCGGCGTTGAGCGCATTCACAACCCAATCGCGGTAAGGCCAGATCGTGCGGCCTAAATCTTTTTCATAACCTTTCGTGTCGGCGTAACGCGCCAAGTCTAACCACATCCGCGCCCAGTGTTCGCCGAACTGCGGCTGGGCTAACAACTCATCCACTATGTTTTCATAAGCGGCAGGCGAAGAGTTCGCCGCAAATTTATCAGCGACTTCAGGCGAAGGCGGCAAGCCGATCAGATCAAGCCACAAACGGCGCACGAGCGTGTGCGGCTTGGCGGACGGACTTAGCGCAAGATTCTTTTTGGCCAACGTGGCGCTGACCAACGAATCAATCGTTGCATTATCAGGTCGCGCGACTGGCTCGAACGACCAATGCAATCCCCACCGTGCGCCTTCGGCAATCCAGCGACGAACGGTTTCTATTTGCGCTGAAGTCACTTGCTTGTGCGCACTGGGCGGAGGCATCACGACATCAGCGTCAGTGCTGGTCATTCGTTTGAGAACAAGGCTGTTGTCAGGTTCACCAGCGGCAATGGGTGAACCGCTGCGGCGCTGGGCTTTCGCATCGGCTTCGAGATCAAGGCGCAAGTTGGCTTTGCGCTTCGTTTCGTCGGGGCCGTGGCAGGCGAAACAGTGATTCGCCAGAATCGGCAGCACGTCGCGTCCAAAACGAATCGGCTCCGCGCCTGACGAGTCGAAACGCACGAAAGCAAAAGTCGCAGCCAGCGTGAACAGCAAGAGCTTGCTTACGCGATGACGGGAAATGAGTGATGGAGTGGTCATGTCGTGAACCTGCGAGTTGTAAAACAAGATGACATCTTGTTTTACAACTCGCGTCGTTTTCCTGAGTTATCCGCGAGATGAAATCGTCTTTGCGTTTATTACTGGTGTCGCCAGCATAATCAAAAAGTCCTGCTTCGTCAGCCTGTCACGCGGTTGCTTGTGGAATGTGCGAACGGCTACGATGCCTTTCACTTACCAAGTTTCCAAAGCAAGTTTTTATACATGAAAGAAAAAACGCAAAAGATCGGCTTCGTCAGTTTGGGCTGCCCGAAAAATCTCGTAGACAGCGAAGTCATGATGGGCCAATTGCAAAAGCATGGCTACGAACTGACCACTGACCGCCAAGCCGCCGACGTGATGGTCGTCAATACGTGCGGCTTTATTCAATCGGCGAAAGAAGAATCTATCAACACGATTCTCGAAATGGCTGAGTTGAAAGATACGGCCAACCTCAAACGCCTCGTCGTCGCGGGCTGTCTGGTCGAACGTTACCGGCAAGACTTGCTCACGCAACTGCCCGAAGTTGACGCCGTGCTGGGCACGAGCGAAATCGAAAAGATCATCGCCGCCGTAGACCCCGCCGCCGTCAGCGCCGCCGATGCCGCCTTCGTCGCCTCGAATGCATGGATGACGCGCGGCTTGCCGACTTACCTTTATGACGAAGCCGCGCCGCGCGTGCTCGCAACGCCGAAACATTTCGCTTACGTCAAAATTGCCGAAGGCTGCGATCACACCTGCGCGTTTTGCGCGATTCCGCAAATGCGCGGCAACTATCGTTCGCGCCGCGCAGGCTCCATCGTCGCCGAAGCCGAACAACTCGCGGCGCAAGGCGTCAAAGAGTTGGTGCTGATTTCGCAGGACTCAACGCAATACGGGTTAGATTTGGGATTGAAAGACGGACTCGCCGATTTGCTCACCGCACTCGCGCGCGTCGAAGGCATCGCGTGGGTTCGCATCATGTATACCTATCCCAACAGCTTGAGCGACGCTACGTTGCGGGTGATGGCGGCGGAA
>JABFSD010000457.1 GCA_013140935.1 Acidobacteriota bacterium | reverse complement strand
AGAGTCGCTTCTGCGCCCGTGGCGGCGCATTCGCGGCAATTTTTTCGCACCGCCAGATAATCGCCGTACTCGATGCGCTTCCATTTCGACGCCTTGATGACATCGTTGACGTTGAGCGGCGAAGCGGGAAATTGCGAGACCTGGAAGATGTCCGGCTGAAGCGTGACCAATCGCTCAGAAATGTAATCGCGGCCTCCTTCAATCAACGCCACCATCGTCACCAGCGCGCTGATGCCGACGACGATGCCGAGCACCGCCAGCGCCGAGCGTTGTTTATGCGCCACCAACGTCTGAAGGGCGTTCGCCAGAATTTCCCTGCGATCCATTGCATCAATCTCCGGCGTGGTGCGCCAGCGTCCCGTTGGCGCACCACGCCGAGTAGTTACTGCTTCTTTTCAAGTTGCGAACGCAACGCATTAAACGCTTCGACCGGAATGCCTTCGGGCTTTTTGCTGCCCAACGCCTCGAACAGATTGATCGGCATCGGGAACACGACCGTCGTATTTTGTTCGACGCCGATTTCAGTCAGTGTTTGCAGGTAACGCAACTGCAAGGCCGTAGGTTCTTTGGCAATTAGACTGGCCGCGAGTACCAGTTTTTCCGCCGCCTGAAATTCGCCTTCGGCATGAATGATCTTGGCGCGTTTCTCGCGTTCGGCTTCGGCCTGCTTCGACATCGCGCGGCGCATCTCCTGCGGCAGGTCTACGCCTTTGATTTCGACCAGCGAAACCTTGATGCCCCAACGGTCGGTTTGCTTGTCAAGAATGTCCTGCAAGCGCGCGTTGAGCTTTTCGCGTTCTGACAACAGGTCGTCGAGTTCGACTTCGCCCAACACCGAACGCAGCGTCGTTTGCGCGAGTTGCGAAGTCGCATAGAGATAATTCTCGACTTCGACGACGGCCAGACGCGGGTCGAGTACGCGAAAGTAAACCACCGCGTTGACCGACACCGTCACGTTGTCGCGCGTGATGATGTCTTGCGGCGGCACGTCGAGCGTCACCGTGCGCAAACTCACACGCTGTACGCGATCAATCGGCCAGAAGATGAAAACCAGTCCCGGCCCTACGGCTTCGGGCATCATGCGACCCAAGCGAAACAGCACGCCGCGTTCATATTCGGGGATGACGTGAATCGCGTTGAGCAGATACAACGCCACGATTACCAACATAGCGAGCGGAAAAACGAACATAGCGACCTCCTTGTAAGTCGGAAACCACAGAAGAAATCAGACAGGATTAACGGGATTTTCAGGATTGACAGGATTAACGAATGAGGGCGGCATTTCCGTTCTTCCCCTCATCCTGTGAATCCTGAAAATCCTGTTAATCCTGTCTCGTTCTTGTTTAGTCATAATCAGCAATCGCCGAAACGGCGCGCGGTACGAGCATCTTGTCGGGGCACGGCTCGACTTCGAGTTGCATGCCTTCGATGGCGACGACGCGAATGCTTTCGCCTTGTGCAATCGGCGCACGAGCGCGCGCCCACCAATACTCGCCTTGCACCATCACGCGGCCCTCGCGCGTGATGTCGGTCAACGCCTTGCCCGTCAGCCCCAACATGCGTGACGGCGTCAGCGCGGAGCCACGCCGATAGGTACTCCAAACGCGCCACACGAGAAAGATGCCGATGAGCTTGGCTCCGGCCAGCAAGCCCAGCAAGATGTTGAGCGGAATGTCCCACATACGAACCTCCTTGATCTTTGCTTGCGCGCCGTTTCAGCAAATGATGACTCGGCGCTGCTCGGTAGTACGACGAGCGTTAATGTTAGTTCAAACATTTGATGTGAAAATAAACATTTATATTTTCACTTAACCCAATCCGGTGAAAAGGCTAAATTACGCGCGACTTCAAAAAGGAGCATAACCGAATGCCTAGAAAAACCGACAACGAAGACCGTTTGCGACAGGTGCTGAAAGTCGCGCACCTGTTTTATGAAAAGGAAATGACGAAGACCGAAATCTCGCACGAGATTCGCGCTTCTTCGACGCAAGTCGCGCGGCTGTTGGCCGAAGCGCGCGAGCAAGGCTTCGTGCGCATCGAGTTCAGTCCGCCCACGTTGCATGACCTGAGCGAACGGCTCAAGCGCAAGTTCGATTGGTTGAAAGACGCCATCGTCGTTTCATCCGCCGAAGACCTCGCGTTTCTGCGGCGCATGATCGGCAAGGCGGCGGCGCAATACTTTGAGACGGCGGTGAGCGATGAGGCGACGGTGGCGCTGGGCGGCGGCGACACGATGTATGAAATGGTGATGGCCTTGCCGACGACGACACGCAACGTGCGGCTGGTTCCGGCGGCAATTATTGATAGCGGCCCGGTGCTGAATCACATTGATCCGGCAGTGCTGGTTTCGTTGTTGTGGGTGCGTTCAGGTCGTCAGGCCGGACGCGCGCATCTGGCGACGGGCTTGCCGTTCAATCGCCCGCTCTCGCGGCAAAAACTCAAAGAGGAATACGACGAATTCAGCCGCCGCAAAGCCGTACAGGAAGTCCTGGCCGAAATGAAACGCGCAGACTTTTTATTCACCAGCTTGGGTTGCCTCAAAGCTGACGCCGCTTATGAACAACTCGCGCCGCGTCCGCATCATTACCTGCTCGAAAACCTGCGCCTCACCGAAGCAGGCCTCGCGCGCGAAGGCGTCATCGGCGATCTCAACTATTCTTTCTTCGATGCGAACGGCTCAACAGCGGAACAGTGGAATGTCTTTCCCGCGCTCGGCGTCGCAGCCGTGCAACAAATGGTTGTCGCGCAAAAGACCGTCGTCGTAGCGGCGGGCAAATACAAACTCGCGGCCTTGCAAGCGGCGTTGCGTGGACGTTTGTTGAATGTGTTGATTACCGACGAGCAAGCCGCAGCGGCATTGCTGCGATAAAATAGCGGTTTTTTCTGTAACGGGTCTGGACAGAAAAAGCCGCCAACGTATAGGATGCGCGTTTCGTGAAGCAGCCCGACGACGACCAATCAGCGTCTTTTGATGATGGCAACGAAGTTTTGCTGCGTCGCCTGAGACGCAACACCTTCATCGTCATCGGATTGGCGCTCGCCGCGTCACTGATCTTTTCAGAGCGTGGGTCAGACCGCCGGATGTTTTTGGGCGTCGTGCTGGGCGGCGCGTTGTGCTTTTTCAACCTGCGTTGGCTGAACAGCAGCTTGCGCAGCATTCTGGCTTTGGCGAGCCAGCGGCAAGACGGACGAGTACCGCCTTTCACCGCTGGCAAGTTTATCTTTCGCTATTATCTGGTGGCCGTCGCCATCGGAGCCGCCGTGTGGACGGGCGAATTTCATCCGCTCGGCATCGGCAGCGGATTCGCCGCTTTCGTCGGCGGCGTGATGATCGAAGCGGTTTATCAGTTTTATCTGGCGCTCAAGCGTTGAGCGCAACTCTCAACAATTCATAACGAGCTATGTTCTTACTCTTACAACACGGACAGGAAGCTGCGCACGGCGCAGCAGCACA
>JABFSD010000217.1 GCA_013140935.1 Acidobacteriota bacterium | reverse complement strand
ATCGAATTGATCACGCCCGCATTATCATTCGTGATAAACGCTGAAACTTTTTCGCCGAGATAACGCTCGACGTGCCGTAATTCCAGATTGCTCTGTTTGCTCCATTTATTGATGACCGTCTTGACCTTGGAGCGCGAATAACCCAGTCGGTCGAAAATCGTCAGCGCCCGTTGGGCGCTGCGCACGGCGAGAATGTCGAGCGTCAACACGAGCAGAATATCGTCGGCGTTGTCGAGCGCCGCCAGCGTGTTGGCATCGAAGGTATGCGGCAAATCCAGCACGACGTAATCGTGGTTTTCGCGCAAGACCTGAATGACTTCCATCAAGGGTTCCGGGCGTATGTCTTCTGCCGCGTCGGCGTTGCGCGGTGCGGGCAGCACTGACACTTCAGACGAATGCGGCGCGAGATAACTCGCCAGCAAGCCTTCGTCGAGGCGCGCGCGATTCACGACCAGATCGGCAATCGAGTATTTGGGCTTGATGCCGAAGAAAATATCCAGGTCGCCCGCTTGCAGGTTCAAATCCACGATGCAGGCCGGCGCTTGCAAGGCGACGGTCAGGTTGGTCGCCAAAAACGACGTGCCGCAGCCGCCTTTGCTGGCGAATACGCTGATGACACGGCCCCGTTTCTTGCCGCCTTCTTTATTTTTAGCCAGGGTGAATTCCGCCGTGCGATCCAGCACGGTCTTAAACTCTTCGGCAATGATGGGCAGCCGCAGGAATTCGCGCGCGCCCGCGCGCAACGAGGCGAGAATGAGTTCGGGCGAAGGGTTACGGGAAGCGCAAACGATGATCGTTTCAGGACACACCGCCGTGATGCGTTCGCACAACGACCACGCCTGTCCGGGCGTAGCGCCCAGCGTGACAATGACCGCCGAAGGCCGCCACCGCACCACGTCGGCGTAAACCTGTTCGAGGTCGTCGCTCACCGCCAGCACGCGCGCGCGCCGGTCAGAAGATAAAGCGACCCGTAAGTTTTGAGCTGTCTCTTGCCCCGTGGCAAAAATGACGAAAGTAAGTGATTGGTTCATGGGTTTGTCAATCGTCAGTCTCCGGTCAACTCATCGTCCGGCTGCCCTGGAAAAGCCTGCCTGGCGGCACTTTGATCGGTTTTTGTGTGTTCATTCTGTTTCAACCGGCAGCGCACCGCAACAGCGCGCCGCCCCGAAACAGCCCATTAGATATTGCCCGGTACGACGCCCGCGCTTTCCGCATTCGCCGATGCCGAGATCGGTTTTTGCGTGAACGTGGTACCTAGCAAAGGGATCGTGAGGTTGAACTGATAGTTCTGAATGGTGACTGTCACTTCCCCCGCTCTCATCCCGAAATTGGCGGAACGTGTGATCACCACGCTGGCCGCCGTCAATCCGTAAGCTACGGGTTGAGTGCCGGCGGTGGTCTGTCGGTACAACACCATATTTTTGATGGCAGTATCGTTCGCCGTCGTGTTCCCGACCGTGGCCGCATAGCGTGCGCCGCGCCGCGCCGCTTCGGATAGCGTGTTTTGGGTCGTCATATAACGTCCCATTTCCAACAGGCCGAACATCGCCATGGCAAAAACCATGCCGCTGATGGCCAATTCCACCATGGTCGCGCCACGCTCGTGTCGCCGACCTACCCTACGCAATTGTTGTCTGCACATCATTGCTTTCTCCTATCCCAAGTGAATCTCGAACATAAAGCGGAGTTCACTAATTTCACGCTGACGGCCAATCGTTCGCCGATCGTCTAACTGGCCGCCAGCGCCTGTTTCATGCGTCACGCTTAACTGCCGGTGTATTGCATCCGCGTTTTCACCACAATTGGCGCATCTCCCCAATTTAAGCCTTGTTGCCCCTGGCTCGTAAAATACTTACTCAGCTTTTTCAGGTTGATAATCGGCTTGTAGATAATGCCAGTGGTCGCAACCACCACATAAGTACCATTCGCCGTATATCCTGGAACATTCTGCGTAACGTTCGCTTCGACCGTTACGTTGGCTTCCGTAAAATCGGGATAAATCCGGTTTGCGTCAGTACACGTCGTGGTTTTTCCGCACACCGTTATACTTTTGGCGGCAGCGAGTGCTACCGAGTCGTTAAACTTCTTGTCGGACATATAACGTGCCCCAGCAGCCGTCGCTCTCAACAAAGTAGAACGCATGTGAAAGTAACGCCCGTATTCGGCGACGATGCCCAACAAGAACAGCATGATCGGCATGACCAGCGCCACTTCCACGATTTGCAGCCCGCGTTGCCGCCGCACAGATGGCTTACGCCTTAAGAAATTTGTTTGCATGATCTCACCTCAACGATAAAGGACGGGAACCGCGTAACCAGCAGCAAATTCACCGCTTTCCGCCGCCGTCCCGGGAGTTGACGTACAGGTAGTGCAGGAAGAGCCGCTCTTGGCCATCAGCCGATCGGTATTCGATTTGCTGAGGTATTCCAACTGCAACTGCCCTGAGCTCGTCGGACGTTTTTTCAGGAAAAACCGCCCGAACTTATAAGTTTTCATGGTTGCGGTTTCATAGTTGGGATCGTTCTCATCAATCCACCAACTCGTCTTTTTCATAATGCCCAGCGTAATGACACGGCGTCCCGCCACGCCCGGACGGGTAGGAGCCGTAGCACCGGTGCCCGCTTTATACATGGAATAGTTGTAATAATTGGAATTCGCCGGGTCGTTGGAAGTGCTTTGCCGCACGTTGGTATCGGGCGGGAACTCACCTGCGGAAGTCGCTGGAATGCCCGTGTTGGAATAGACATTGAAGAGCGTATCTAACCCGTTTTTGATGTTGATCGCCTGCGGGTGCGTGTTGACGGGAAGCGTAGAATTTTTGCAGAAGCATCCATCCAGCCCGGTGACCATTTGCTTATTGAGGTCGTTGCCCGCCGAACCGGTATAGCCGGAAGCCACTTCATAGGTAGCCGACAACGCATCGCACGGCGGCGTCATATTGACGGTATAAGTGCAGCCTTGCGTATATTTGGTATTGTTGGCACAAGTGCCTACCGTCGAGAGCGTACCGCCGCCGCTGTCGTCCTCAAGCAACACAATGCGAGACGGGTTTGACAGGGTGGTGATGCCCGGATCGGCATCCGTTCCGGTCGCTGTCGCGCCGCTGGCCGATTGCCCGGCGACGGCGGCGCGCGTAAACGAAGACATGTTGCGGCCTAACACCATCCCGGCCAAATAAACCTTGACCGTCGTCGGAGCGATCGTCACCTTGACGAAACGCACCTTATCGAAATTCCCTGCCGCTTTTGCCGTCGTGACATTCCAGTCCGTACCGTCGTCGAATTGGCTCATGTTTTTAGCAAACCGTACCTGATTGGCAGCAACGATCACGTGCGCGACGTTAAATTGATAGCTGTTTGCCACCCCGATGGCCCGCGCCACCGCCGTATCCGGGTCGGTCACCTTGCTGTTCAAAGTAGTCGCACCTGCCAGCGCCGCCGCGTCCGCCGCGTTC
>JABFSD010000021.1 GCA_013140935.1 Acidobacteriota bacterium | reverse complement strand
CTCAAGCTGGCAAAGGTGCGTTACGAACACGGCCTAACCAACATCACCGAAATCGCTGACGCGCAACGTACGCTCGCGCAAGCCGAAATTGACGAAGCCGTCGCGCGCCTCAACGTTTGGCGCGCGCTCTTGCAAGCAGCAAAGTTGAGCGGCGATTTGAAACCCTTTCTCGAACAGTTCGCTGCTGTTCAGGCGCAACGTGGTCAGTAAAAGGTAGCGCGGACTTCAGTCGGCGGACGTGGCGCGGACTTCAGTCGGCGCTGCATTGTTCGCTGCGTTTTTTGTTTTCGCAGTGTTAAAGTAACGACAGGAGGTATAAAACAATGATTTCCGGGACAATGGTAGCAATGACGTATGAACAAATTGCCAATGCTGTGTTGGCGTTGCCGTCGGTTTCGCAAAAGCAATTGATCGGATTGCTGCTCGCACAGCCAGGCTTGCGTGACGAATTGGCGAATGACGGTTTGCCAGTTAAACCTACGGTGAACCCTTTAATCGCTGAAGGGAAAAAGTTCGCGGAAGAATGGATTGCTTCACTCAAGCGACGGCCTGAGGATCAGACTGACGCAGAAGACTGGCTCGAAGCACAAGCATGGTCGGATTTATGAAAAGAGGCGACATCTGGCAAGCCGATTTGGGCGGACGCGCCGGAAGACGACCCGTCGTCATCCTTACGCGTGACGATGCGATGCCTTACCTCAACAAGGTGACAGTCGCTGAAATCACGACGCAGGGCAAAGGCTATCGAACCGAAGTAGACATTGACCAGCAGGCCAACTTATCTCAGCACTCGTTCGTGCAACTCGACAACATACAAACTATTCCGATAACGCGACTCGAAAGATATATCGGCACACTTGATGACGACACAATGAAAGTCATCGGGCGCAAAGTCGTACTCGCGCTCAACCTCGAAGACGCTTATCCATCATCTTGAATTCACTTTCCGCTGATAATCCATGTGGCTGATTAACACTGCCCTTCGTCGCCCTTTCACGATTTTAGTTTTGGTCATCGCCATCGCGCTCGGCGCAGGTCTCGCCTATTCGCGCATGGCTGTGGACATTTTCCCTACGCTGAACCTGCCGGTGATTTATGTCGCGCAGCCTTACGGCGGAATGGATCCGGCGCAGATGGAAAGTTTTCTCGTGTCTTATTACGAGTACCATTTTCTTTACGTCGCGGGCATCGAACACGTCGAGTCGAAATCCATTCAGAACACCGGCCTCATCAAGCTGTTCTTTCATCCGGGTACGGATATGAGTCAGGCGCTCGCGCAGGTCATCGCGTATGTCGAACGCTCGAAAGCTTTCATGCCGCCGGGCACGGTGAATCCCTTCGTGATGCGCTTCGACGCGGGCAGCGTGCCGGTTGGGCAACTCGTCTTCGCCAGCGAGACGCGCAACTTGGGCGAAATCTCAGACCTCGCGTTGTTCCGCGTCAGGCCATTGTTTTCAACCTTGCCCGGCGTATCCGCGCCACCTCCCTTTGGCGGCAATCAGCGCACCGTCCTCGTCCGCGTAGACCCCGAACGCCTGCGTTCTTTTTCGATGTCGCCTGACGAAGTCGTCAAAGCCGTTGCGTCGAGCAGTGCGATTCTTCCGAGCGGCACATTGCGCACCGGCGACCTCGCGCGCATCGCCGCCGTCAATGGCGTAGTCCGCGACATCAAGGAACTCAACGACGTACCGATTCGCAACGGCGCGGGCGCGAACGTTTACATCCGCGACGTGGCTACGGTCGAAAACGGCAGCGACGTTTTGACGGGCTATGGTTATGTGAACGGCAAGCGCGCCGTTTACATCCCAGTGACGAAACGCGCCGAGGCTTCGACGCTCGATGTCATCAATCGCGTCAAAGCTGAACTGCCGCGCTTTCAATCGCTCGTGCCCGAAGACATCAAAATCACCTTTGAACTCGATCAATCGCCTCTCGTCAAAAATTCGCTGCGCACGCTTGCCATCGAAGCCTTGCTTGGCGCGCTGCTCACGGGCTTGATGGTGTTGCTTTTCCTGCGCGACTTTCGTTCGGCGTTGATTGTCGTCATCACGATTCCGTTTTCGTTATTGGCGGGCGTAGTCGGACTCTGGCTCACCGGACAAACGCTCAACCTCATGACACTTGGCGGACTCGCCCTCGCCGTCGGCATCTTGGTTGATGAAGCCACCGTCGAAATCGAAAACGTCAATACACATTTAGAGCATGGCGAACCGCCGCGCGTAGCCGCATTCAAAGCCGCCAGCCAAACCGTCGTGCCGCGTTTTCTCTCAATGCTCGCCGTGCTGGCCGTATTCGTGCCTTCGCTGTTTATGACCGGCGTAGCGCGCGGTTTATTCGTACCGCTTTCACTCGCCGTCGGCTTTGCAATGCTCTCGTCATATTTGCTCTCAAGCACGCTCGTGCCGGTGTTGGCTGCGTGGTTGTTGCGTCCGAAGCATGCAAAGCATGTAGTACCGCCTTCAGGCGGAATCGCTCGCATGCACGAGATTCCGCCTGAAGGCGGTACTACGTACGGCACTTACATCAATCTCATCAACCGCTTGATGAAAGTTCACTGGCTCGCCTTTGCCTGTTATCTGCTCATCACCTTCGGCATCGTCACGCTGCTCGCGCCGCGACTCGGCACTGACATTTTCCCGAACACCGAAACCGGAATGTTTCAGTTGCGCTTGCGCGCCGCGACTGGCACGCGCGTCGAGCGTACGGAAGTCTTGCTGCAAAAAGCTCTCGCAACCATCCAAGCCGAAGCCAATAACAACGTAGACATCTCGCTCGGCCTCGCGGGCATTCATCCGCCCAGCTTTCCCGTGAACGTGATTCACCTCTGGACAAGCGGCCCGCACGAAGCCGTGCTCACCATCGCCTTGAAAAAAGGCTCCGGCATTCGCACCGAAGCCTTGAAAGAGCGGCTGCGCAAACGCTTGCCCGAAGTCATTCCCAACGTCGCGCTCTCGTTCGAGGCGGGCGACGTCGTGACGAAGATCATGAACTTCGGTGCGCCCACGCCCATCGAAGTCGTGACGAGCGGCCCCAACCTCGCCAACAATCGCGCTCACGCCGAAAAGGTGATGGCCGAGTTGAAAAAGATTTCGGCGCTGCGCGATTTGCAATTCGATCAACCGCTCGATTACCCCACGGTCAACATCAACGTAGACCGCAAGCGCGCCGGACAACTCGGCGTCACCGTCGAACAAGTCGGACGCTCGTTGATCGCGGCTACGTCATCGAGCCGTTTTACCCAGCCTATTTATTGGCGTGACCCCGCAAGCGGTACGGCCTATCAAGTGCAGGTCGAAGTCCCGCAAGCCCGCATGAATTCCATCGAAGAATTGCAAAGCATCCCCGTGTCGTTGCCCAACGGCTCGCACGCACTCGCGGGCGACGTAGCCGAGATGAGCTTCGGCACGATGGTCGGCGAATATGATCGTTATAACCAACAACGCATGGTGACGATC
>JABFSD010000118.1 GCA_013140935.1 Acidobacteriota bacterium | reverse complement strand
AACTGCAAACGCATCGTCCGCCTGTTACTGGCTGCGCCCACCGCGCAACCCGCTTAACGTGCGGATCAAAACCAGTCCGACGTGTGTTCTGCTTACTTCGCACTCGGACTTTTTAAGCGGTTTCTAACGGGGCTAGGCTTTTCAAACCATCCGTTAAAAGCTCAACGTACCGCGCAAATTGATCGTGCGATTACCGCCCGGTGCCCCTACGACGCCAAACGTAGTGCTGAACACATCTGCTGTGGGGAAACCCCAACGCGGCGTATTCAAGACGTTGTTGAATCCGCCGAACAATTCAAACTGCACTTTCTCAAGAATCTGAAAACGCTTGATGAGCGAGGCGTCCCATTGAAAGGTGTTGCGGTCGCGCAAAAACAACAACTGGCCGAATTCACCCGGCGTAGTGTTGGGCAGTAAGAATTGCGGATTGGCGCGTCCGTCCGCGCCAATCAACGAACTGCTCACGGCTAGCCGCTGCAAATCGGTCGTACCCGCGCGTCCGGTCAGCCGCGTGCGTTCGGCGTTGAACAGTTTTTGAATTTGTTCGAGCGTGACGCCGTTGGCGAGCCTGACGCCGTTGATCGCGGGGTTGTTGCTGGCGTTCACCGTGGCGAATCCGCCTGTCAATTGAATCGGCTGTCCGGTGTTAAACACAAACACATTGCCCAGCGTCCACCCGCCCAACAGGTTGTCGGCCAATTTGTTATTCAGCGCCAGCAGCTTGCCGCGTCCGATGGGCAACGCATAAGTGCCGAAGGCTTGCACGACGTGGCGAATGTCGAAGTTCGACACGCGGCGGTTCAAACCGGGGTCGCGCAAGGTTACGTAATCAAGCGTCTGTTGCGCGTTGTCTACGGCCAGATTGGTCAGGCTCTTGCTCAACGTGTAATTCAAATTCCAGTTCAGGCTTTGCCCCAGCCGTTGCCGGAACTGAAGCTGCAAGCCGTGATAACCATGCCAGCCGCCGTTATCAATAAACGGTAGACGACCCGCGACGAACGGATTCAACAAAAAGAAATTGATCGGATAAGCGCCCGCCGCGTTGGCCGTCGGCAGCACGCGCGCGCAAGGGCTAAAGCTGCTGCCGAACATACGGCAAACGTAGTTTTGATTCGTCGCCAGCGTATTCGCCAACGCGCCCGCTTCGCCGTTTTGCAAATTGGTGATGAAGGCGGTCGAGGTATAGCCCTGCGCCGCCGCGATGGCTGCGAGTCCGCCGCGCGCGCCAAACGCTGCGTCAAAGATTGGCGTGGCGACTTGTCCCGTACGATTCAAATTCTGGAAGCTCTGCACATTTGCCGCCTGATTGATTTGCAGGTTGCGTTGCGCGTTTTTGAATTCGTTGAGAAAGCCGTTCTCAAAGATGTTCACTTCGTTGAGATTGCTCGTACGCCACGCCAGCCGCGATTGATTGCCGACATAACGCACTTCGACAGCAGTGTTCTTCCACAACTCGCGCTGAATGCCGAAGGTGTAATTTTGCGTGTAAGGCGCGCGCAGCGTCGGGTCGAATCCGGCAATCGTGCGCACGAAAGTTTGATCGGCCTGATTGATCGTCTTCTTATATTCAGTTGTGGCGAACGCGAAGTTGGCGACGGTCAGCGGACCGTTGACGATGTCGTTGAGCGAATAGAACGCGGGCAGGTTGGTTGCGCCCGCCGTGCCCGGAATGAGTTGCGTCGCCGCAATCGTCTTGCCCGCGTTGCCGCCCAGATTGCCGGCAAAAAATTGCGTGCCTTCGTCATAGACGATGTTGGAATAAGAACCGCGCAACACGGTCTTTTGCCCGCCGAACAATTTGCCCAGCCAGCCTTCGGTGTAATTCGGATTCCACGCAAAGCCGACATTCGGCGCGAAGTTTTTCCAGTCGGTCTTGAACGGCACGCGCCCGGCTTCGAGCGTAGGGTTGTTGTTCCCGCTCAATTGTCCCGGCGTAAAGAGTTTCGTCGAAGGCCCATAGATACTGGCTAAATCGGGCGAGGCGGTGAGTCCTTTGCCGTCTTTCATCGGCCCTTGAATCTCCCAACGCAAGCCGTAATTCAACGTCAGGCTGCGGCGGATGCGCCAGCGGTCTTGCGCATAAAAACCGCCCATCTTGGAATTCGTCCAGGTGTAATTCTGTTCCTGCCTGCCGTCGTATTGCAGCGTGTCGGGATTGACGACGCGCGTGAAACTCGACGAAGCCACACGCCCTGTCAGCAGGTTGTAAAGCGCCACGGGATCGGTCAGCAGCGTGTTGTTGATGCCGGGCAACGTCGTCGTCGTATAAGCGTTGGCAACCCCCAACGGATCGCCCGTCGGCGTGCCCGTTGCATAAGTCGGCACTTGATAAACGACGGCGACGTCGTTCCAAACCGTGTTGCGATAACTGCCGCCGAACGTGAAGGTGTGCTGGCCGCGATTCATCGTGAACGTGTCATACATCGTCGTGATGAAATGGCGGCCTGTTACGTTTTGCTGGTCAATGAAAGGAACCGTAGGGCTGATCGGATTCGGTGCTGCGCCATTGGCGAATGGCAAATTGCCACCGATGCGCAGCGGCTTGCCGTTAAATGTGTAATAAGGCCCGTATTCGTCGCGCGTGTTGGTATCGCCGCTGTGTTGCACGCCGTAACGAAATTCGTTGAACGTGTTGGACGTAAACGTAGATTGCAACGCGCCCGCATAAACGAAATAGCCCAGCCGGAACGGCCCGGTCCTTTCGATTTCGGGCACCGGCAAACGTCGTTCGCCCGGCTGAAAGCTATGCCGATAATTCCAACTGAAAGTCACTTGCTGTTTGGGCGTAACGAAATAATCGAGGCGGGTCGTAGGGAATTGCGCATTGAGGTTGTTCTCGGCATTCCAGGTATAAGAGTCGCGATTGAAATCGGTGTCGGCAATCTGTCTGGCATGCTGCGGAATCTTGTTATTGATGGTGAGAATGGCTTGCGCCACCGGATCGAGTGTCGTGCGCAAGCCGCGCGCCGCCGCCAACTCAAGCACATTGACCGTGCGCAATTGATTGGTGGTGCCGCTTACCACATAAGTGTAATTGCCCCGTTGCGCCTCTGGTGTCAGCACAGTGACGACACGGGCGTTGGATTGCGGGTTGTAAACGCGCTCGTAATTGACAAAGAAAAACAGCTTCTCTTTGAGTGTGCCGAACGGCACGAGCGGCCCGCCGAAGTTGCCGCCGTATTCGTGGTTGCGTCCGTAAACGCGCGGCAAGCCTTGCGCGTTGCGCGTCCAGGTGTTGGCGTTGAGTTGTTCGCTACGCTGTTCATAAAAGCCTCTGCCGTGAAACTGATTGCCGCCGCGCCGCGTGGTGAAGTTGATATTCGCTCCGCTTTTCGCGCCCGAATCAGCGCCGAGTCCACCCGTTTCGACTACGACCTCTTCGACCGCGCCCAGCCGCACGGGAACCGTAGCGAAGAACACCGTGCCGCCGCTCTTGAATCCATTCGAAGCATCGTTGAT
>JABFSD010001063.1 GCA_013140935.1 Acidobacteriota bacterium | reverse complement strand
GTGCTGGCTACGCGCAAGGCGCACAGCAGCGAAGCCGTCGCGTGGGGCGACGTGGTTGGTTATCGGTTCAAAGGCATTGATCTCCCCGCTGACGGAGCGCCGGGCAATTACGGTCTGTTTCGCGTGATGCGTTATACGCCGCAACCCGACGGCAAGCGCGTCGCGGGTTGGGTGGGCGACGACCAACCGCTCGCGGGTTTCGGCGATGGTTGGGTGCTGGCGGTGGAATTTAGCAAGCCGGTCAAGGCGTATTCGATTTTGGCTTACGGGCAAACGGCGGACTCGAGTTCGTCGCACAGCCGCGATCAGATTGCGCTTTATGCGAAACATCAGTACAAGAAAATCTGGTTCAGCGAGGCTGAGATCAAAGCGAATTTGGAACGTGAGTATCGTCCTTAACGAAACAAGATTATCTTCTCCACGAAGTTACACGAAGTTACACAAAGAAAGACACGAAGCAGAAGTCTTTATGGCTAACGCGAAACGCGAAAACCGTCATTCTCAATTTCCCATTCTCCATTCTTAGGCAGAGACAAGTTGCAACACTGAGGCGCGCTTAAACAACGGTTATCCCTCTGCCTAAGAATGGAGAATGGAGAATTGAGAATGCTGATCGCCTAGGCTCGCGTCGTTCTTATTGAGGTTGCCTTTCTTCGTGTCTTCCTTTGTGTGGCTTCGTAGAGAAAACCATAACGGAGGCAAACTATATGCAAAGAACTCTGAAACAAATCTGTAGCGTCGCGTTGTTGCTAGCTTTGTGTGCGCAGGTGTATGCGCAAAAGCCCCAAAGCGACAATAAAGCTGACAAGCCCGAATCGGTTGGTCTTTCATCCGAACGCTTGCAGCGCATCAACCAACTGATCGAACGCAAAATCAAAGAAGAAAAACTGGTGGGCGCACTTACGCTGGTGGCACGGCGCGGCAAGGTCGTACATTTCGCCGTTGCCGGACAAGCCGATGTCGAAGGGAACAAGCCACTCAAGACTGACGCGATCTTTCGCCTCTATTCGATGTCGAAACCCATCACCACCGTCGCGGCGATGATGCTGCTCGAAGAAGGCAAGTTTCAGTTGGATGATCCGGTCGCAACGTACTTGCCGGAATTCAAAGACGTGATGGTTTATGGCGAAGGCGGCGCGCTGGTGAAACCCAAAGCCCCGATGACGATTCGGCATTTGATGTCGCATACGGCGGGGCTGACTTACGGATTGTTCGGCAACACCGAAGTAGACAAACTCTATCGCGCCGCCAATATCTTCGGCGATTTCACGCTGGCTGAGTTCAGCAAGAAAGTCGCGGCGTTGCCGCTGATGTTTCATCCAGGCGAGCAATGGAATTACGGCGTGAACACAGACATCTTAGGCCGCCTGGTCGAAGTGTGGTCAGGCGTGACGCTGGATGAATTTTTTCGCCAGCGCATTTTCAAACCGCTGGCGATGAACGACACAGGCTTTGACGTGCCTGCCGCCAAGCTCGACCGCTTCACGACGAATTATCAATGGGGCATGTCGCCGTTTGCGCTGGGCGAAGCGGGCGGCAAGCGCATCGTCGCCGATCATCCGAGCAAGAGTGCCTATGCGCGTCCGGCAAAGTTTTATTCGGGCGGCGGCGGATTGGTTTCGACCGCGCAGGATTATTTGCGCTTTTGCCAGATGATGCTCAACGGCGGCGTACTCGACGGCGCGCGTTTGCTGAGTCCGAAGAGTGTGCAACTGATGACGATGAGTCACACCGCGCATGCGCGCATGCCTGCGGGCGGCGTAGCGTTGGGTAAAGGCGCGGGTTTCGGACTCGGCTTCCAAGTCGTCACTGATACGGCGGAGAATCAACGTCTCGGTTCGGTGGGTACGTTCGATTGGTCAGGCGCGGCTTCGACCAGCTTTTTCATTGATCCGCACGAACAGTTGATCGGCATTTTGCTGACGCAAAAATTTCCGTTTGATGGGCGACTGTCGGTGGAATTTCGCACGGCGGTTTATCAGGCGATTGTTGAATCAATGCAGCATTGAGTAGGAGCAAAGGATGCCTCTATCAGAAGAAGAAATTGATTATCTTGAAGCTCATATCCCTGAACTAGCCGACGCCGCTTTTACGCAAGCCTATTGGCAGGCGTTGGCGGCGGGCAGCAGCGTGATGATTACCGAAGGCGCTGCGCTTTATGAAATCTTCCCGAATGGCTCGCGGCGTTTTGTGAAAAACATCGACCCGCCAACCAAAGTGACAATTGGCGAGAAATGGGTTTTGCGATGAGGAACGTTCCTCGATTGCGAATGTTTGCCGGGCCGAATGGTTCGGGCAAAAGCACACTCAAGTCGGTGATTGGCTCGCATATGTTCGGTGTGTATATCAACCCAGACGACATTGAGCGAGAGATCGGCCAGCGCGATCTTTTTGATGTCGCGGCTTACGGCGTTCAGACGACTGCCAAAGAAATTCTGACTTTCTTCAGTGCTTCTGCTCTTTTGGAGAAGGCCGATTTGTTGGATGAAGCAGATCAGTTGTCTTTCAGCGACGGCAAACTGGATTTCTTTGCCGTGAGCGTGAATGCCTATTTCGCTTCGGTGGCGGCGGATTTTTTGCGCCACAAATTGATCGAAGCTGGCAAGTCTTTCACTTTTGAAACGGTGATGTCTTCGCCTGACAAAGTGGCGTTACTGCAAAAGGCACAACAGCGCGGCTATCGAACTTATCGCTATTATGTTGCCACCGAAGACCCGGCGATTAACGTTTTGCGCGTGCGGCATCGGGTGAAGATGGGCGGGCATTCAGTGCCTGAAGATAAAATCGTCAGCCGTTACGCGCGTTCTTTGAGTTTGCTCGGCGAAGCTATTTTGCATACGAATCGTGCGTATCTATTCGACAACTCAAACCATACTCGCAGGTGGCTGGCAGAGATTACCGAGGGCCAGACGCTTGAAATGAAAACCGACCAGATACCTGGCTGGTTTATCAAAGCTGTTCGAAAGAAGTTTAAGCCTGCCTCCAAGTGAAGGCATATCTGAAAACCAACAAGGAGTTCTTATGAAACGTCGTGACGCAATGCGTTTGTTGTCGTCTGGAGCGGCTGGTTCTGCGCTTGCCAGCGGTTCGGCATTCGCCCACAAACTTGAGAATGAATCTGCCACCTATGCGCAAGCGACGCGCGGCACGGGGCCGGTCAAGATCAAAGACGTAAAAGTCATTTTAACCGCGCCTGATCGCATTCGCCTCGTCGTCGTCAAAATCGAAACCACTGAGCCGGGGTTGTATGGCTTGGGGTGCGCGACCTTTACGCAACGCGCGCTGGTCGTGCAAACGGCGCTTGAGAAATATCTCAAGCCCTTCCTGATTGGCCGTAACGTGGACGAAATCGAAGACATCTGGCAGTCGTCTTATGTGAGTTCTTATTGGCGCAACGGCCCAGTCTTATTCAACGCGATGTCTGGCATAGACATCGCCCTGTGGGACATCAAGGGCAAGCGCGCCAACATGCCGTTGTATCAGTTGCTCGGCGGCAAAGTACGCAAAGGCGCTGATTGTTATTTCCACGCGGCGGGCGCTGATTTTGCAAAACTCAGCGAGCGCGTGAAATACGGCATTGACCAGGGCTATCGCCACATTCGCATTCAATCGGGTGTGGAAGGGTTGGCGACGTATGGCGCGGGCAGCGGCGGGCCGACGAATACGACCAGTGGACAAGTCGAAGAAGCCATCGGCCCGACGAACCCTAAAAACATTTGGGAGTCGGCGAAATACGCGCGAATGGTGCCGAAGATGTTTGAAGCGATGCGCAAGCAATTCGGCGACGACATCGAATTGCTGCACGACGTACACGAGCGCGTGACGCTGCAACAGGGCATTCAAATCTGCAAAGACGTAGAGCAGTTCAAACCCTTCTTCATCGAAGACCCGTTCCCGCCCGAAGACAACGCGCACTTTGCTTTGTTACGCAATCAATGCGCGACGCCGATTGCGATGGGCGAATTGTTCAACACGCAGCAGGAATATCTGCCGCTCATCAAAGACAAGCTGATTGATTTCATTCGCATCCACATCTCGCAAATCGGCGGCTTGAGTCCCGCGCGCAAGGTGGGGGCGCTGTGCGAATACTTCGGCGTACGCACCGGCTGGCACGGCCCCGGCGACGCTTCGCCCGTAGCGCACGCGGCGCAACTCGCGCTCGAACTGGCGAGTTATAACTTTGGCATTCACGAGGGCGGCGTCTTTCAGGCGAATACGCAGGAAGTCTTTCCCGGCTGCCCGACGTTGAAAGACGGCTATATGTATGCACAGGAAAAACCGGGCTTAGGCATGGATTTGAATGAAGCGGTTGCAGCGAAATTCCCCTTCCCGGACGGTCCGCCGCATTTCGATCAAAGCTGGGGTACGACACGGCGACGCGATGGGACGGTGATTCGTCCGTAACTTTGGCAACGTGGCGTAACGTGGCACGGACTGGCAGTCCGTGCCACACAGTGCCACACAAAAAATGATGAAAAACGAAATCCTCGAACTCGAACAGCGTTGGGTCAGCGCTTTGTTGCAAGGCGATGCCGATACGCTCGATCAGATGTATGACGAAGCCATCGTTTATACGCACACCAACGCGACGATGGACACCAAAGCGAGCTATCTGGCAAAGATTCGCAATCGTGATTTGGTTTATCACACGCTTGAACGCAGCGAGATAGACGTACGCATCTTCGGCGCGACGGCGTTGGCTGCATGTCGTTGGGTGCAAACTTCTACGTCAGGCGGCGTATTCTTTGAAGTCAACGCGCGGTACTTGCACGTTTATGCTTACGTTGACGGACGTTGGCTGATGGTGGCGCATCAGTCTACGAAGATCGTTTAATTTGAAAGGCTGAACCGATGAAACATTTATTCACAATCATGTTGCTGGCGCTGTTGACCGTGTCAGCTTTTGCGCAAGCGAACCAGAAAGGCTCCGCAGTGGAACAGGAAATTCTAAAGCTCGAACAACAATGGGTAGACGCGCTGCTCAAAGGCAATGCTGACGCGCTCGAAACACTTTATGCCGAAGGCATGGTGTATACGCACACCAACGCCAGCACCGACGGCAAGGCGTCTTACATCAAAAAGATTCGGGACAAGGCGTCGGTTTACGACAAGCTCGAACGCGAAGACATCAAGGTTACGGTGTTTGGCGACACGGCGGTCGTGACGACGCACTGGCGCGTGACTTCGCACAGCGGCGCAACGGTGCATAACACCAATGCGCGCTATGTGCATGTTTACAGCCGGATAAAAAGTCGCTGGCAAATGGTGGTACATCAATCAACTCGCATTGAATAACAAGGAGAAACAACTCATGAAACGAACGTTCGTATTGATGGCAATAATGGCGGTGTTTTCGCTGGTTGCCGTTGCGCAAACCCCTGCGCCGGCCGCCGCGCTACCAGCACAACGCCAAACGCGCGCCGAAGTCGAGCAGGCCGTCTTACAACTCGAAAAGGACTGGGTAGACGCGCTCGTCAAAGCCGATACGGCCAAGCTGGAAGAGCTTTATGCCAACACGCTGGTGTATACGCATTCCAGCGGTAGCGTAGACGACAAAGCGAAATATATTGCCGCCATCAAATCAGGCGCGACGAAGTATCTTTCGTATGACCGTGAAGACATCAAGGCCAACGTTTACGGCAACAGCGCCGTGGTGACCTGCAAGGTGACGATCAAGCTCAAGGCCAACGGCGAAGACCGCACCATTATCGCGCGGATGATTCACGTTTACGCCAAGGTGAAACAGCGGTGGCAGATGGTGGCTCATCAAACGACCAAACTTGGCTGACGACAGCTGCCGTTTCTGAATGTACTGTGCTGCGCGCAGCAAGACGGACAAACGGCCAAAGTCTGGCGTACCAAAAAGCGGCGGCGCAAGGAAAAGAAACGGCGGACGAAAACCAAAGCGAAAAAGTCCGTGCGCGGTGCGATGCCCTGCCCTCCACTTCCCAGGTCGCACGCACTTAAAAAACGCTATATGGAATGCGATCGGGGGACGCAACGACCGATCGCATTCCATCGGGGGGATGACTGATTCCCTGACGGGCGCGGGGCCAGAGCCATCCTTCACCAAAGCCTTACGCCCAAAGCATCGCAACAGCGCATTTATCAGGACAAGATTGCGGTGGGGACTTTTCGCGCAAGGCAACGTTCATAAAAGTGTAAATACCGCTCCGCGTTTCGTGAATCGGGAGAAGAAGAAGAGGTAAACTGGAACTACAGAATTTTCCCGCAATGTCCTACGGGGATTCCCTGAGAAAGACGAGTTGTTTACGTCATAAATCCCTCCGCCCCCACGAAGTAAGTGAAAAATTTTTCGTTTTGACGAGAATTAGCCCTGTATTTATCGCGCGGTGAAGGTATATGTGAAAGCGCATAGCTATTGTCATTTCCACCCCACGCTTAATGGGAAGTGTTGGTTCCCCAAGCCGGATTGCGTGCCTAGTCCAAGGCGAATCAAATGAAAGAAGCTTCCTCAACAAAAGATCAGGCAGCGAGAACTCTCGCACCAGCACGCATCATTCAACCGGAAGCGGAGCATTTCGCCGCCTTGCGTTTGGTGATGGAGGCCATGGGGCTGGCGGCCTGGGATGAAGATTTGAAAACGCACGTGACGACCTGGAGCCGGGCTGCCTATGAAGCCATGGGGCTGAATCAGCAAACACCCGCGAGTCGGGAGTTGTGGCAACAACGCGTTCACCCCGACGATGTGGAACGGGTGAAGCAAGCCATCGAACAAGCGCAACACGAAGGTTCGCTTTATCACGCGGAGTGTCGTTTGTTACGCGCCGACAACGGAGCCTTGTACTGGTCTGATTCGTATGGGCGCTTTCTGTATGACGAGCAGGGCGAACCGGCGCGCTATGTCGGCGTATCGTTCGACAGCACTCAGCGCAAGCGAGTGGAAGAAACCTTGCGCCAGTCAGAGACGCGGCAAGCCTTTCTGCTGGAATTCGGCGACCGTACGCGCAGACTCGACGACGCGACAGCCATCATGGCGCTCGCCGCCGAAATGCTCTGCCGCCAACTCAACGCCGGACGGGTCGGTTACGGCGAAGTCGAACCGGAAGCCCGCTTCATTGACGTGCGCGTCGAATATGACTTGCATCAGGGACTCCGTCCGACGGTGCGCGTGCCGATTGAATCTTACGGACAGCGCGCCGCAGCGCATTGGCAGTCAGGCCAACCCTGGGTGATCGAGAACGTAGAAACCGATCCGAGACTATTTGTCAGAGAAACTGCGTCCAGCCAGCGAGCCTGGGGCGTGCGCGCGTCAATCGCCATCCCGCTCATTAAGCAGGAACGCTGGGTCGCAGTGCTTTACGTTACTTCACCCGAAGCGCGCGCGTGGCATCCGGCGGAAATCGAACTCGTGCGCGAAATCGCCGAGCGCACTTGGGAAGCGGTCGAGCGAGCGCGCGCCGAGGCCATCCTGCGCATATCGGAAGAGCGGCTGCGTCAAGCTACCGTTTCCGGGCTATATTTATGGGACTTGGATTTTCGCAACATGCACTTCACCGTGTCAGAGAATTTCGCTCAAGTCATGGGATTTTCCGTCGCCAACCTCGACCCCATCACCACCGACGTCGTGCGGCAAAACGTCCATCCCGACGATGTCGAGGGCGTAACCCAAGTCTTTCAGCAAGCCATACAGAATCGCCAGCCGCTAAAGCACGAATACCGAATTATCAATCCTGAGACCGGTGCCATCGTCTGGCTGTCGGTCAACGCCACCATGTATTTCAATCAGGACGGTGCGCCGTTGCGGTTACTCGGTTCGGCGCAAAACGTCACGACGCGCAGGTTGGCCGAAGAAAAGCTGCGCGCGTCGGAAGAACGTTATCGCGCCATCGTCACGCAAGCCGCCGTCGGTGTCGCGCAATCCGATTTGAAAGGGTACCTGATTTTCGCCAACGAACGTTTTTGCGAAATGATCGGTTATAGCCGCGCCGAACTGCTCGGCGGCAAACACCTGAAAGACATTACCTGCGCAGAAGACTTTCCCCGCACCAGGGAATTAGGTCGGCGACTGATCACGACCGGCGAACCGATTCAATTCGAGAAACGCTACGTTCACAAAGACGGCTCGCTGGTGTGGGCCAGCGTCAGCACGTCGCTCATCCGCGATGCGCAGGGAAATCCGCTGAACACACAAGCCGTCATCGTTGACATCACCGAACGCAAACGCCACGAGACCGCGCAACGGCAATTGCTGGGCCGGCTAGTCACCTCACAAGAAGAAGAACGCCGCCGCCTCGCGCGTGAGTTGCACGACCAAATGGGACAGCCGCTGACGGCGTTGCGGCTGAACCTCGAACTGCTCAAAAAACAAACCCATACCCAACCCGACGCGCTCGCGCTGGTGAACCGGCTCGAACAAATCGCCGCGCGCCTCGATGCCGACACAGATTTTCTCGCCTGGCATTTGCGTCCCGCGATGCTAGACAACCTGGGACTGGCTGAAGCGTTGGCGGCTTACGTCAAAGAATGGTCGGCGCATTCCGGGCTGCACGCGGAATATCATCACGCCGCATTGCAGCGCGAACCTTTCGCGCCCGAACTCGAAACCAACCTCTATCGCATCACGCAGGAAGCTCTCAATAACGTCGCCAAACACGCCGACGCCACCCACGTTGACGTATTGCTCGAACAACGCGGCCACCACCTGACGCTGATCGTCGAAGACGACGGCAAGGGCTTCGAACCAATGGAAGAAGTGGAACGCACCGGCAAAGGCATGGGACTCATCACGATGCGCGAACGCGCGGCGCTGTTCGGCGGCACGGTCGAGATCGAAGCGAAACCCGATGACGGCACGACCGTATACGTGCGCATCCCCCTGACGGAAAACGGAGACGGAGCATGAACAAATTGCGCATCCTGCTGGCTGACGATCACGCGATGATCCGCGAAGGCCTGAAAATGATGATTAACGTGCAAGCCGACATGGAATGCATCGGCGAAGCCGACAACGGGCGCGCAGCCTTGCAACTCGCCCGCGACCGCGATCCCGACATCGTCGTGATGGATATTTCGATGCCCGAGTTAAGCGGCGTGCAAGCGACCGAACAACTGAAACAAACGCATCCGCACATCAAAGTGCTCGTACTCACGCGCCACAAAGACGACGCTCATTTACAGCAACTATTGCGGGCGGGCGCAACGGGTTACGTACTCAAACAGAGCGCGGCTTCCGAACTGATTCACGCCATTCGCGCGCTGGCCTCAGGGCACAACTATCTCGATCCGGCGATTACGGAAAACATCGTCAGTGATTATGTCGGCAAACGCGCGCGGCAGGCGGCGCCCGCCAACATCAGCCTGAGCGACCGCGAAACCGAAGTGTTGCGTTACGTCGCCTGGGGTTACAGCAACAAAGACATCGCCCAAACCCTCGGCATCAGCGTCAAGACCGTCGAAACCCACAAGGCCAACGGCATGCTGAAACTCGGTCTCAGAAGCCGCATCGAAGTCGTGCGCTTCGCCTTGTTGCAAGGCTGGTTACAGGAAGCGGAATAGCGGCATTGACGCTGCGGGCAAGCCGCTTTTAGTATGCCGCCGCTTTCAATTCATCACCGCAAAGGAATCAAAACTCATGACTTCACCTGACGCACTGCGCGCACGCCTGACAGAAGGCGGCGTAATCGCTTTTCCCATCACTCCGTTCAAACCAGACCTGTCGCTCGATCTCGACGGATTGCGCCGCAATCTCGAATTGTTGATGCAACACAAACTGAGCGCCGTCGTAGCGGCGGGCGGCACGGGCGAACTCTATTCGCTCACACCGGCTGAATACGCACAAGTCGTCAAACTCACTGTCGAAGTCGTCGCGGGCCGCGCGCCTGTGATTGCCGGAGCCGGATTCAATCAACCGCTCGCCGTCGAACTCGCGCAAACCGCAGCGGCGGCAGGCGCGGACGGCATTCTCGGCTTTCCGCCTTATTACCCGCAGGCCGATGAAGAAGGCTTGCGCGCTTACTATCAAAGCATCGGCGCGGCGACGAAACTGGGTATGCTGGTTTATAGCCGCGACTGGGCGAATTTCTCTCCCGCGCAAGTCGAGAAGATGGCAGCGAGCATTCCTACGTTAGTCGCGTGGAAGGATGGGCAAGGCGACCTGCGCCGCTTTCAGATGATTATGAATCGCGTAGGCGAACGGCTTTATTGGATCGGCGGCGCAGGCGACGACCTCGTCGCGGGTTATTACTCGCTGGGCATTCGCACGTTCACGTCGAGCATCGCTACGGTCGAACCGCGTTTGTCGCTGCAACTGCACGAACTCGCGGCAACCGGCCAGCAAGTCGAGTTGAATACTTTGTTGCATCAGCACGTTGTGCCGCTTTATGCGATGCGCACGCGGCGCAAGGGTTACGAAGTCTCGACGATGAAAACATTGATGGATTTGGCCGGACAAAGCGGCGGCCCGGTGCGTCCGCCGCTAGTGGATGTGAAGAAGGAAGAAGTTGAGGAGTTACGCACCATCCTGCAAAGCTGGCAGCAGCATTTAGCCGTTTAGGTAGCAGCTTAGGAGTCGCCATATAACCGGCTTTTCGTGAAAAATCTGGGCAGAAAGTCGCACAGAGTTCAACATGCGCTTGACAGACTTCCGGCACGTGGCTATTTTGCGCGTTCGCGTTTTTCACGCTTACTTCACGGAGATCATAGTAATGAGTACATATTTCCCTAGCGGAAAGGGCTTGGAACAGCATCGGCAGTGGTTCGTAGTGGACGGCGACGGCAAAACCGTCGGTCGTCTCGCCAGCGAAGTCGCTCATATTTTAATGGGCAAACACAAACCGACTTATACGCCTTTTCTCGACACGGGCGACCACGTCATCGTCATCAATGCCGCGAAAGTCGTTTTCAAAGGCAACAAAACCGATGACAAAATTTATTATCACCACACGGGCTTTCCCGGCGGCATCAAGGCCGAATCGGCGCGCAAACGTTTGGCTCGCCGTCCGGAAAAGG
>JABFSD010000851.1 GCA_013140935.1 Acidobacteriota bacterium | reverse complement strand
GTGAGGTGGGTGAGTTAGGAGGCGTGCAAGGAACTTTTTGGCAAGCCATCAGCGCCGATCCGCATAACACACGCCGGTTTGCGCTCAAGCTGTCGGGCTTGGTTTTCGTAGGGCTGATGTTACTTCGTTATACCGCCAGCGCGCGCCGATTACACGCGCTTGTTTCGGTGATTCTCGGCACGGGAGTCGCCAGTGCTTTATTCGGGTTGTTACGGCAAACAGTTCAAACCGATGCCACCGGTTTTATTCTGCCTTATTTGTCGCTTCATTCCGGTTACGGCCAATTTATTAACCGCAACCATTTCGCTTTTTTGATGGAGATGACGTTGGGGTTGGCGTTGGGCCTGATGTCGGGTCGGGGGGCGGCTTCGTTTGGCAAGGGCGAACGTTGGCTGAGTTCTGCGGCGGTTTCGTTACCGTTGTGGTTGGCGTTGGTGTTAGCCAATTCGCGCGGCGGAATTTTCAGCATGTTGTGTTTGATTATATTCGTCGCCGGGCTGGGGCGCGGCATAGGCTCAACGGCACGATGGAGGCACGCGGCCTTAGCGGGTATTTTTTTCGTAGTACTTATCGCGGGCAGTTTATGGGTCGGCGGCGATCCGCTGATGAATCGGCTGGAAACGGTTTCTGATGAAGTCGGGCGTTCTGCACAGGCGGGCATCAGTCGCGCAGAGGTTTGGCGCTCTACGTGGGCACTGACCAAAGACCATTGGCTCACGGGTGTAGGCTTCGGCGGGTATTGGGCGGCGCTGCCGGAATATCATCAGGCTTCGGGCCAATGGGTGCCGCAGGAAGCGCATAACGATTATCTGGAATTGTTCGCCAGCGGTGGGGTGATCGGCGTGGCGTTGTTCGGCTGGTTCGCCTGCGTTTTTGTGCGCCGTGCGTGGCAACGTTGGCAGGAGGCAGCGGCAGCGTCGCGCGCCGCACGGTTAGGCGCGCTCGCCGGGCTATTCGCCATTGCCGTGCATAGCTTTTTCGATTTCGGTTTGCACATCACGGCCAATGCGCTGATGGCGACGGCGCTGGCAGTTATTGCTGTGAGAAGGGATGAGCAAAAAACTCACCTTTCGTAGCAACGGAATTTTTTGAAGTTGAAAGGCGACAACTCTACATTGAAGCCGCCGACCAACAGCGGTTCGGCGCGCTCAATGGTGAGTAGGAATATTCAGAAGGAGGGATCGTATGACGATTCGGAGACCAATGGTGCGAGTATTGACGATGTTAATTTTGATCGTGTCGTTAGCGTCGTTTCAGGTGAACGCAAATTTAACCAAAGCAGCCAGCAACAAGCGTGCTGCGGTGATGCCGAAAGCCGCTGCGCCTATCACCGGGCGCTTGACGGCAGATGGCCCGGTGACGGTGAACGGCAATCAGGCGCGGACGGGCGATACGATCTTTCCCGGTGCGGTGATCGAGACGCCCGCCAATGTGGGAGCGACGATACAACTGTGTGCGCTCGGCCAACTCGATTTGTCGCCCAACACCAACCTGACGCTGAATTTCGATCAGGAAAATATTCGAGGCGAGTTATTCAAGGGCTGTGTGATTCTGAGTGCCAACCGTGGCGTCAATGCCGTGCTGAAATTGGCGAACGGAGAATGGCTCCGCGCAGAAGCGGGCCAGGCGCTCAACACTTGCGCCGCCGACAATTGCGCCGCGTTGCTGGCCGGAGCGAGAAGCGCCAGAAATAACGCGAGTGCGTCGAGCCGCGACAACCGGCGCCGCTACGGTATGGCTTTTTTGTGGGCAGGCTTAGGTACGCTGACCGGCAGTCTGATTGGCGGTGGCGGCGGTTCTCCCAGCCTGAATCCAAGTCCGAGTGCGCCGCAGCAATAACCGGTCGAAACCACAGACACTTCCTGAATGCCGTCACGATCAAACAGATCGTGACGGCATTCGTTTTTTACGTTACGGAGCAAGGCATGAATAAACGACCTCACTCGGCTTTTCCTTACGGGCTGCGTTCGGTCGCAGCGATCGCAGGGCTGACACTCTGCCTGTTGAGCGGTTGGTGGGCCGTCCGCGATGGCATGTCGCGGTTGCTTTCCTTACACGGGCGAGCCACCGGGCTGTTGGACTCAGCCACAGAAGCCGTGCGGCTAAGTCCGACCGATGCCGAAGCGCATTACGCGCAGGCCACGGCCTTGCTCGAGGCCGGACAATCTCAAGCGGCACTGCCCGCGTTGGAACAAGCCGTTCGATGGCGGCCACGCGATTACGGGCTGTGGCTCGCCTTAGCGCGCGCGCGCGATTTGACGGGTGATAACACGGGCGCGCTGGCCGCCTTTCGCCAAGCGGTGCAACGCGCGCCGCATTACGCGCAACCGCGCTGGCAACTGGGCAATTGGTTGCTGCGCGCAGGGCAAGTCGAAGAAGCCTTTGTCGAATTGAGAAGCGCGGCGGCGAGCGATGCGACGTTGTTGCCCAACGCTGCCGATTTGGCGTGGAGCGCGTTCAACGGCGATGCGCGCGCGGTCGAGCGCGTCATACAACCGCAAAACGACGGCGCACGGATGACGCTCGCCGTGTTGGCGGCCAAGCGCGGCAAGACCGAAGAAGCGTTGCAGTTATTTCGCGCAGCGCAACAAGTCCCCGATGACGAACGCCGCCGGCTATTGACGGCATTGCTCTCGGCCCATCGCTTTCACGAAGCCTTTGAGGTTTGGGCTGCCGGGCGTGGCGAAGCGGCAACCATCACCGATGGCGGATTTGAACAAGGCTGGCCGCCGGATGAATCGAGTTTCGGTTGGGTGCGCGTGCGCGACGCGCAAACGGTGCGATTGTCTTTCGACGCGCAGCGTCCGCACAGCGGACGCACGAGTTTGCGCATTGACTGGAACGGCAATTCCGATCCGTCGCAATCGTTGCTCCTGCAACTTGTCCCCGTGCAACCGCGCCGCGTCTATCGGTTGAACTTTATTGCTCGCACACACGAACTCGTCGCGGGCGGCGCACCGGAAGTGCTGGTGATGGATGTGGAAAGCCAAGGTCGCGCGTTGGCGCAAACGCTGGCGCTGCCTTTGGGTACGAGCGATTGGCGGACTTACGCGATGGAATTTCGCACGAGCGACACGACGAACGCGGTGCGCGTCATTGTGCGGCGGCAAGGTTGCAGCGCCGCCGGGCCGTGTCCGGCTTTTGGCAAATTGTGGGTGGATGATTTCGCGTTGCGATAACGGCGCGGCTATTCGGCAATGTGTTGCAAGCCGCGGCTGAGCAAGCGCACGCCCGCTACGAAAAGCGTGATGGCAAAAGCGGGCGCAAGCAGCACGAGCGCATCGCCGCGTTGCAACAAGGTCAAATCTGCCGCCGCCGTGAGCAAACTGCCCCAACTGGCTGCGGGTTCCTGCACGCCTACGCCGAGAAAAGAGAGCGAGGTTTCGCTCAGCAAAAAGGCGGGCAGCAATAACAACGACTGCATCATGATCGGGCGCGCAGCATTCGGCAGGATGTGACGAACC
>JABFSD010000298.1 GCA_013140935.1 Acidobacteriota bacterium | reverse complement strand
CGTCTGCGTTGGCGAGCGTGATTGGTTTCATTCGTTTGTATTAGATGAATTGGATTAACGCGGGAAAAGTTCGTTCAACTCCGCCGCCGTAGGTTGCGCGCCATACTGACAAACCTCGAACGCTTCGGCGTATTTGATCGCGTTGCCTTGCGCTTCGCCGTAACGCGCCACGAGTTGCGCGCGGTATTTGTTCGCCGCCGCTGCGCCACGATCAATCAGCCATTCGCGGATGTAGTTCTTGCGGCCTTCGTCGTCATCAGGCACGCCGGGCAGGTAACGTCCGAGCCACGAATCTTTGTCGGCGAATTGCGAAGGCATCAGTTCGATGCAGCCGCGCTTTTTATCAATCACTTCGTCTGTGCCAACGACGATGTGTGGCTCGAACGGACAGGGTTTCTGAAAGTCATCGCCGTAATAAAGAAACACCGGATTCTTCGTGCAAGGCAGCGTGTCGGGTACGAAAAACGGCGCGCACACCAACACGGCTGCGTCTTCGACGAGAATGCCGGTGTAACGATGATCGGGGTGATAATCGTTATTGCGATGGCAAAGCACTACGTCGGCTTGCCAGTCACGAATCAGCCGCGCAATCGTCCGGCGGTTTTCGAGCGTAGGCATCAGTTCCCCGTCGTGAATATCCAACACCTGCGTCGTGATGCCCAACAACTCGGCGCAACGTTTCACTTCGGACATACGACGCAAGGCCAACGGCCCGCCGGCGGTGGCGAAATGGCCTACGTCACCGTTGGTCGTAGCGACGAATTTCACTTTGTGTCCGGCGGCTGCCCACTTCGCAGCGACGCCGCCCGCAGCGAGTTCGCAATCGTCAGGATGTGCGCCAAAGGCGATGATGCGTAAGGTCATGTTGTTTCCTTCGTTGAAAATGAGTGATGGGTGGTTAGGTCGAACCGTCGTAAAGGCTCAGATAGATCGTCGCGTCGTAATCAACGATGGCGACGCGCATCTTGCGCAGCCAACCGTTCTGGCCCAGCAGGTTGCGCTTCAAGCCATACTCAGCGGCGAAGTAAACGTGAGATTCGAATTCAAGCCCCAACGTCGAAAGCTTGACGGTGTGTCCGTAAGCATCAACCGACCCTGCTAACGTGTCGAATCGTCTGAAATCGCCGCTGGTCAAATCAATGCCCAAGTCATCGGCTACTTCGCGTTGAAAAAGGCAGTATTCAGCACCAGGATCAACTTTGGCGTATACCGTTTTGTTTACGTCACCATAAGTTAAGCTGGCATAGATCGTGATGCCCACTAGCCGCGAGTCGTACTCATACCGCACATCGAAAGAGAGTTGTTCAGCCATATCGTTACCCTAAATTAATAACTGCGTGACCTGGTTCTGGCGGAGCTTCGACAAGCATTACGACCGCATCGGTATATCCTGAGTTTCTGGCTGCGGCAAAAACTTCTTTAGCATTGGGGCTATGGCTGATGAGTTCACCGTATCGAAGCGCAACCCATTGCCCTGCGTACTCTGTGCGATTGTCTACCAGCCATTGATTGTCTGCGCTGAAATCGCGCAGGCTTGCGAGTCGCCCTCTTTCACGCGCGGCGGCTTCGCGTTCCTTTCGTGCCGCGTCATCCAAGTCGTCCAACGTTTTGCGCAGGCTTGCATATTCGTCCGGCGTCAATTCACGAATCGCACTCACTATTTGTTCGATAGAAAATTGTGACATTGCATTTACTCCTTATTGCTCGCGTATTGAACTGCGCACGCTGCAAAAAAGGCAAGGCGCTTAGACAGCACCTTGCCTTTCATTTCGTCTGAAGCCAGAGCCTGCGCTTACTGCGCCGAAATCAACTGCCGCAACACAAACGGCAGAATGCCGCCGTGCTGGTAGTAATCAACTTCAATCGGCGTATCAATCCGCAGCGTCACCGCTACGTTTTGCGATGAACCATCCGCACGATGAATCACGAGCGTCAGGTCTTGTCGCGGCTTGATGCCTGCGTCGAGGCCGGTGATGTCGAACGCTTCCGAGCCAGTGAGTCCCAACGATTGCGCCGTCACGCCGTCTTTGAATTGCAGCGGCAGCACGCCCATGCCTACGAGGTTTGAGCGATGGATGCGCTCGAAGCTCTGTGCGACGACGGCTTTGACGCCGAGCAACGCAGTGCCTTTCGCCGCCCAGTCGCGCGAACTGCCCGTGCCGTATTCCTGTCCGGCGAAGATCACGAGCGGCGTGCCGATGGCTTTGTAATTCATCGCCGCGTCATAAATCGCCATCTGTTCGCCCGTAGGTTGATAGCGCGTCACGCCGCCTTCTACGCCTGGAACCATCAGGTTCTTGATGCGTACGTTGGCGAAGGTGCCGCGCGTCATGATGCGGTCGTTGCCGCGCCGCGAACCGTAAGAGTTAAAGTCAGCCGGAGCTACGCCTTGTTCCTGCAAGTACAAACCCGCAGGCGACGAAGCCTTGATCGAACCCGCCGGAGAGATGTGATCGGTCGTCACCGAATCGCCGAAGATGCCCAACGCACGCGCCCACACAATGTCGTGCGCCGCGCCTGATTCCATCGAAAAGCCTTCAAAGAAAGGCGGACGCTGAATGTAAGTGGATTTCGCGTCCCACTGATAGACATCGCCTTTCGTCGCCGGAATGTCATTCCACAACGGATTCTCAGAAGTGAAATCAGCGTAAAGCCGTTTGAAACTTTCGGCATCCATCGCCGCGCTCAACAGGTCACCGACCTCTTTCGTCGCAGGCCAGATGTCTTTCAAAAATACGTCTTGGCCTTGCGAACCCTTGCCAATCGGTTCGGTGGTGAAATCAATGTCTACACGGCCAGCCAGCGCAAAGGCTACGACGAGCGGCGGCGACATCAGAAAATTCGCTTTGATAGATTGATGCACGCGCGCTTCAAAGTTGCGATTGCCCGACAGCACGCTCGCCGCAACGAGATCGTTTTTGACGACGACTTCTTCAATCTTCGGATCAAGCGGCCCTGAATTTCCGATGCACGTCGTGCAGCCATAGCCCACCGTGTTGAATCCGATCTGATCGAGATAGCTTTGCAAGCCCGTCTTGTTGAGGTAATCAGTGACGACGCGCGAACCCGGCCCCAGCGAAGTTTTCACCGTCGGTTTCACTTTCAATCCGTGTTCGACGGCTTTCTTAGCGACCAAGCCCGCCGCCAGCATCACACTCGGATTTGACGTATTCGTGCAAGACGTAATCGCCGCAATCAACACTTCGCCGTGGACGATTTCAGCCGCCACTTGCGGAGCCGCCGCGTCAAGTCCCAATTGCGTCAAGCTAGTCTTTTGCGCAGCGACCGATACGCCAAACTTTTTCGCTACGTCATCAGCCGATTTGGCGAAGCCGTTTTCAGCGACAGGTTTGGTCAGCAATTCAGTGAATTTGGTTTTGAGCGAATCAAGTTCGATGCGGTCTTGCGGACGTTTCGGCCCCGCGACGCTCGGCACGACGGTGCTCAAATCCAACTCGACCAACT
>JABFSD010001051.1 GCA_013140935.1 Acidobacteriota bacterium | reverse complement strand
GCGCGTACTCAACGATCAGGGCACCGCCGAAGAAGTGTTGAGGGATGTTTATACGCAAGTGTGGAAGCAAGCGCCGAATTACGACATCGGACGCGGTTCGCCGCTGGCCTGGCTCACCACCATCGCCCGCAGCCGCGCCATTGACCGCCTGCGTTCCGGTTGGCAAACGCAACAGCGTTCAGAACCGCTCGACGTAGTGACCGATAAAGAAACTTCGGCGTCTTCGCCCGAAGAAAACAGCGTTTACGCCGAACGTCAGCGGCTGGTCAGAAGGGCGCTCGCGGCGCTGTCGCCCGAACAACGCGAAGTAATCGAACTGGCTTATTACGGCGGCTTGAGCCATAGCGAAATCGCCGAGAAGTTGCAGCAACCTTTGGGTACGGTCAAAACCCGCACGCGGCTGGGCTTGATGAAATTGCGCGACGCGCTGACGCCCCTGCTAGGCGAACAAGCCGTCTTTGGATAAGGAAGGGGGGGAAGGATTGAGACAAGCAAAAATGAACGAACAGATGCAAGAACAAGCAGCACTTTACGCACTCGGCGTCTTACCCTCGTCAGACGCGCAACACTTTCGCACGCAACTGAGGACGGATGCGGAACTCGAATTTGAGACGGAGGCCTATGAAATTATCGTCAACGAATTGGCGCTCTCGCCTTCGGCAGTCCCGCCCGCGTCCGGCGTACGCGAACGATTGATGGCGCGCATCGCCGTGACGCCGCAAGAGACTTCGGCAAAAGCTCAAGCGCCGCTAGAAGCCGCTGCTTTCGTCACACGCTTTGACGAAGGTGAATGGCTGCCGCTCGCGCCGCACGTTTCGTGCAAGACCTTGCACCGCGATCCGATCAGCCGAATGGTGACTTCATTGGTTAGGCTCGAACCCGGGGGCTATCTGCCGCGCCATCGCCATCTGGGCTTTGAACAAACGCTGGTCGTGTCGGGCGATTGCATCGTCAACGGCGAAACCTTTTACGCCGGAGACTTTCGCACCCAGGAACAAGGGACTCTCGACACCGAAGTGACGACGCAATTCGGCACGACGATTTTGATGATTGCACCCGCCCATCTCGAAATACTCGACACAGCTTGGGCGCATTAAGAGAGGAACTATTTCTATGCAACGCCGCGTGATTCTCTGGTCTTTACCCGTCGTCGCTCTGCTCGCGCTTTATGCCTTAGCTACACAAAAGAAATCTTCCGCGCCGCCTGACGAACCGCTCATCGCGGCTTTCAAAAAATCCTACCCGGCTTCGGTGTCAGACGCCGTCGAACTCGTCACCGGCAAAAACGGCTCGATGGCCTACGACATGAAACTCGTCAACGGCACGCCCATCGTAGGCCGCGCCGTCACTTCGCTCGTCAAACCCACGACGCCTGAACAAGCTACGCCCGCGCTCTCGACCAAACATTCCGTCGAAATGATTGACAACGCCAAACCCGGCGAAGTTGGCATCATTGTGATGGAAGGTACGCTCGACATTGCGGCGATGGGCAATCTGATGGCGACGGCGGCGAAGGTGCGCGGGATGGCGGGCATGGTGTTGGATGGCGCGATTCGTGACGTGTGGGACATCCGCCGCATGGGCTTGACGGTCTATGCGCGCTCGATTTCGCCGCGCACGGCCGTGGGGCATTACGCGACCGTCGCGCGCAACGTGCCGGTCGAATGCGCAGGCATCACCGTGCGTCCCGGCGACATCATCGTCGCCGATGAAGACGGCGTCGTCGTCGTGCCGCAAGAACGCGCGGAAGAAGTGCTGAAAAAAGCGCAGGAAATTGACCAGCGCGAAAGCGGCATGTTCCCTTTCATTCGCCAGTTCAAATCGCTGTCAAAAGCCATCGAAAAGTTCAATCGCATTTAACGACGTGGCACGGGCTGGCAGCCCGTGCCACACTCGGCTACCACCAGCCCAACAACTTCCACCAAAGCATTCCGACCACCGTCCAAATCAGTAAGTTCGGTATCGAAGCAATCAAGCCCAGTTTCCACCACGTCTGTTGCGAGACGTAACCCGCCCCGAAATAAATCGGGCCGGGCGTCGTGCCGTAATGCGTCAGGCCCGCTGAAAGATTCGAGAAATAAGCCAACAGCAACACCGTCAACACCGGCGGAGCGCCCGCCGCCATCACGACTACCAGAAAAGGCGTGAGCATCGCCAGCGAGTGGGCCGTGATGCTGGCGAAACCGTAATGTGCGTAAAAATAAAGCAGCGCCAAGACAGCGAGCGCAGCCCCCCACTTCCAACCTGCGGTGAAATGCCCGGCAGCTTCGGCGAATTTTTTGGTTATGCCCGTTTCGCCTAACGCTTCGGCCATCCGCACCATGCCGCCATACCAGATGAACACGTCCCACGCGGCGTATTCCGTCACGAGGTCATGCCAGTTCAGCACAGCGGTCAATAACAACGCCGCGATGCCGACGAGCGCGACGACCGAATAATCAATCGAGTGCAAGCGATTGGTCGTCGCCCACAGCAAACCTACCGTGACGAAAATGGCGAGCGTGAGTTTTTCGTGTGCAGAAAGCGCGCCCATTTGATCTAGTTCTTTTTGCGCGAACTCGCGCGCCTTGGGCGTATGCGAAACTTCCGGCGGAAAGAGCCGATACAACAACAAGCCCGTGACAACGAGCGAGATCAGCCCCGGCACTACGCCGCCAATGAACCAGCGCGAATAGCTCAAATCGAATTGCGTAGCCTTGAATATCAGATCACGAATGACCAGATTGCCCGCCTGCCCGGTTAGAAACGTAGCGCTGATGATGACTTCGCACTGATAGATAAAGATCATCAGAAACGCGCCCAACTTGTTCGCCGTCTCGCCCGGACGCGAGTCGTAAGTTTCGGCGACGCTCTTGGCAATCGGGAACGTGATGCCGCCGCAGCGCGCGCCATTCGACGGCACGACCGAAGCCAACAAAAAGTCAGTTGCTACGAGCGAATAACCCAGGCCCAGCGAGCGTTGCCCGAATTGGCGAATAAACTGCAATGCCACGCGGCGACCGAGTCCGGTTTTGATCATCGCGCGCGACATAAAAAACGCCGCCAGTACCAGCCATACGACCGGGTCGGCGTAACCGCCCAACACGGCTTTAAGGCGCAGCGTTTCAATCGCTTTGTAATTCGGCGCAGCCGGATTGGGCGAGACGACGCGGATGGCGGCTTCGCTCAAAGGCATGGCTTGCGTGGCGGCAACGAGTACGACACCGAGCAAGACCATCGCCGAACCGGGCAGCGGCCTCACAATCGAACCGACAATCGTCGCCAGAAAGATGGCGAGCAACCGCCACGAGGCGGGCGTAATGCCTTCAGGAATCGGTAAGCACCAGATCGCCAGGCCCGTGCCTACGACAATCGCCCACTTGAGCCAAAGCGGCAGACCTTTTTCAGCAGGAGTCGTTTCCATGCGAAGTTTTCTCGTTGATGGTTTTGGGTACTGCGTGAGTTGATGAACGTGGCGCGCACCCTATCC
>JABFSD010000731.1 GCA_013140935.1 Acidobacteriota bacterium | reverse complement strand
ACGCGTTGTCACCCATCACGAAAATCTTGACCGGCGCGTCGCTCGCAAACTCGTTCTGTTTGCCTTTCATCACGTAGTCATACCAAGCCGCAATCGTCGCGTTCATATCCAGCACGGCCTGTTTGCCGAAGGTCACGTCGCCGATTTTGCCTTCCGCCGAAGTCGCCGCGTGCGCCCACGGGCCGAACAACAAGCGTTGCCCGGCGCGCGCTTCGGGCGAAGCGGCTTGCTTTTGCATGTCCATGAAATTGCGAATCGAACCGCCGCTAAAAATGTCGTGCCAGCCGCCTGAGTGCAACGCCTTCACATTCATCTTGCCGTAATGATCTTTGATCTTGACCGCGCGCCAGAACTCGTCATCGGTTTCGTGTTCGACCCATTCGCGGAAGTAAGGTGCTACGTCAGCTCCGGTCGGCACGTTCAGCAAGCGGTAATCTTCAACCGGCAACTGTTCAGCCCATTGCACGGGCCGATTGAGATTGCCCGCTTTACGCATCAACGTGTCGAGCACCAACCCCGAAGTCCACGATTCGGCGAACCATTGCATCAGTGCGCCGCCTTCATACGTCCAGCCTTCGTAATACTCCGCCGCCGTGATGTAAGGAAAAATTCCTACGAGATGCGGCGGATTCGAAGCCGCCGCCAGCATTTGCGTCGCGCCGACATACGAGCCGCCGAACATGCCTACGCGGCCATCGCTGTAAGGCAACGCCGCCGCCCACTCAATCGTGTCGTAACCATCATTCATTTCGTTGCGAAACGGATTGAATTCGCCTTCTGATGAAAATCGCCCGCGCGCGTCTTGCTGAATGACAACGTATCCGCGCGCAGCCAAATAAAAGCCTGTGTCAGGATCGCGGCGGTTATAAGGCGTGCGAATCAACAGCACGGGAAACTTGCCTTCGGCCTTCGGGCGATAAACATCTGCGACCAGTGATACGCCGTCGCGCATCTTGGCGCGCACGCCGGACTGCACTTGTACGTTGTAGCTCTCCTGTGAAGGCGCGGGCGCAGCTGCTTGCGCGAATACGCTCAAGCTAAAGCAGAACAGGTTTAGCGACAGTAACAACCAAAACATGGGTTTGCGGGTTTTCATCGTTCTGATTCCTATTTGTTGTTGAAGTGGAGGTAATGCCAATCAGCGAAAATTCTGTGAGCGGCGCACTAATACAAGAACTCGCTCAAATGAACAAATCGTGCGCGCAGCGTCGCAGCGCTCAGCCTCTGAGCTTTTTGATTCCGAGTGATTGCAAGCGCGAAGCCAGCGTGGTGGGTTTCACGCCCAACAATTCTGCCGCTCCGCCCGCGCCATAAATTTTCCAGTTGGCGGCTTCCAGCGCCGCCATCAGATTTTGTCTTTCGCGCGTTTCCCATTCTGCCTGTGTGACGAAACCTTGCGGCGCATTAGGCGACAAGGTTTCCGGCAAGGCTGTGGCTGCGCTCGTGTCGCTTTCAGGAAGCACCAGATTCAAGTTCAACGGCAGCGTGCCGCAATGCGAAAGAATCATCGCGCGTTCGAGCAGGTTTTGCAGTTCGCGGATGTTGCCCGGCCAGTCATAACGCTGAAGCCGCGCGAGTTGGGCTTCGTTGATTTGCAGATTGCCGCAACGCCCTTGCTCCCGCGCCAATCGAATGAAGTGGCGCGCCAATAGCGGAATGTCTTCTTTGCGTTCGCGCAGCGGCGGCAACTCAAGCGGAAAGACGCTCAGGCGAAAAAACAAATCCTGTCGAAAAGTGCCGGCTTCAATTTCGCGGCGCAAATCACGGTTGGTGGCGGCGACGATGCGGACGTTGGTGCGGCGCGTTTTTTCTTCGCCGACTCGTTCAAAAGTTCCTTCCTGCAAAACGCGCAGCAACTTGCTTTGCAGATCAAGCGGGATTTCGCCGACTTCATCGAGAAACAGCGTACCGCCATCGGCGAGTTGAAAGCGGCCTACGCGGTCACGCACCGCGCCAGTGAACGCGCCGCGCACGTGGCCGAAAAATTCGCTCTCGAACAGATCGTGCGGGATCGAAGCGCAATTCACTTTGACCAGCGGCCCGTCGGCGCGCGGGCTGCGTTCGTGCAGTGCGCGTGCGATCAGTTCCTTGCCCGTACCCGATTCGCCCAACACGAGTACGTTGGCTTCGCTGGGCGCGACCAACGCGATTTGGTCGAGTACTTTTTTGAGCGCCGCGCTTGCGCCGACGATGTCGCCGAAGGAGCGTTCCTGTTTGGCCTCTTCGCGCAGGTAATCGTTTTCGAGTTTGAGTTGTTCGCGCAGTTGTTCAATCTCGGTGAACGCGCGGCTGTTGGCCAACGCGACAGCGGCGTGGTCGGCGAACATTCTCAGCCAGGCGAATTCGTGCGGCTCCAACGACTGGCGACTAAACACGGCCAGTACGCCTAACACTTCGCCGCGAAAGATCAGAGGCTGTCCGGCGAACGATTGAATGCCTTCACTCTCAGTCCATTTCGGGCGCGCAATCCAACTGCTTTCCTGTTTCAGATCGGCCAACAACAACGCTTCGCCTGTCGCGCCGATCTTGCCGATCTTACGAACACCCAACGGAAAACGCCGAAAGTCGCCATTCAAACGCGCCCAGTCTTCGACGCGCGCTTTCGTGGGCTGGCCCGCGCTCGCCCTCAAGTGCAGGCACTCAGTTTGATTCGGACATTCCAACCGCATCGGACATTTCACGCAGACGTCGCCCGCGCCTTTCAACCACAGCCGCGCGAGCGCCACGCCGGGTTGCGCGACCAGGCCTTCCACGATTTGTTGCAGCACGGTTTCGACCGAACGCTCTTGCGCGATGGTCAGAGCTACGGCCTGTAAAGATTCGAGTTCCATTGCGTCCCCACTTTACACGAACTCTCGTGATTGCGAACGCAAAGCTCCGTTTCCTAACGAAATCTCGTGAGCGCTCAAAAACCGTTGCAAGCAAGTCATCCTGTTTGCATACAACGAGTTGAATGCTTTCTCAGCCAGCGGCACGACGAATGCACTAGAGCAATTCGCAAGGCGACACGCAGCGTCAGCAAGGCAAAGCGCCGCAAGGGCTGACGATTGAGTGACCGCCACCAACGAATCAACAGGAGAAAGAAACCATGCCTAGACTGAATGCGATTGATCCCAAAGAAGCGACCGGCAAAGCGAAAGAATTGCTCGACGGCGTCAAAGCCAAAATCGGAATGGTGCCGAACTTGATGCGCACTTACGCCAACTCACCGGCGGCGTTGGCAGGCTATTTGAATTTCAGCGGCGCGCTTGGCGAAGGGCTGCTCAGCGCCAAGTTACGCGAACAAATCGCGTTGGCTGTGGCCGATGCCAACAGTTGCGAATACTGCCTGTCGGCGCACACGGCCATCGGCAAGATGGTCGGCTTGAACGAAAACGAAATCGTTGCCAGCCGCCAGGCGAGTTCAGCCGACGCCAAGACCAATGCGGCACTGACGGTCGCACACCAGATCGTGGTCAAACGCGGCGAGG
>JABFSD010000348.1 GCA_013140935.1 Acidobacteriota bacterium | reverse complement strand
CTGGCTGCGCCCACCGCGCAACCCGCTTAACGTGCGGATCAAAACCAGTCCGACGTGTGTTCTGCTTACTTCGCACTCGGACTTTTTAAGCGGTTTCCAGAACGGCGTGCTGAAAAGCTGACGATAGTTTTTGTAACGCTGCGTCATGAATCCTTGCAGGTGGTGGCCGGGGATGAGTTCGTGTTGGACGGTCGCGCGCGAGAAATTCGGATTGTTGCCGCGCATGCTCATCAGCTTGGTTTCGTGTTGCATCGTGTTGGTCGGATAAGAAACCAGAATGGACTCGCCGCCGAGAAAAAACGGGCTGACGAGTTGGCGTTCGGGCGACATCATATCCATCCGCCACGAATCTTTGGCGAGTTGCGGCACGGTGACGAGTTCGTTTTTCTCTACGTAATCAATCGCTTCAAGCGCGAGGTCGCGGATGACTTCGGTTTGCTTGCCGGGTTCGACGTAAGTGTTTTTGACCTTTTCGAGCGCCGCATGCCAATCGTCGCCGAAACCCATTTCACGCGCGACTTTCTTCATTTCATTCTGACACCAAGCCAGTTCTTTCTTGCCGATTTCGATGAGTTCTTCGGGCGTGTAAGGAATCTGTTCATAAGCCAAATCGCTCATCAACGCTTCCCTGCCGATGGGGTTGCCGATGATAGCTTCGGTGTCGTCTGCTTTCACGCCTGCGATGCGCTCACGCAGGTGCGTGGCGTATGATTGCAACGCAGCATCCACCTGTTTGTAAGGCGCTTCGACCCACCACGTAAACAGCGGATCGTAACCGTTGTAATAGCCGAACCAGTCGCGCAGCGTATTGCGCAAGGCGTTGAGTTCCTGCGCCGCGCGATTCGCCGTCGTCTTTTTGATCGCCGCCGGATCGAGCGATTTGCGCGCAGCGGCAATCTGTTTATTCAACTCGTTCATCTGCGCAGCGGTTTGCGCCGGATCAACTTTGACGAGCTTTCGCCGTGCGTCGTGCCACGCGAAAATCGTACGCACGAACGGCATCAGCTTTTCGCTTTCGGCAAAGGCTGCGGCTTGTGTGGCGAGCGTGCGCTGTTCATAAGCCAGATGATTTTTCAGCAACAGGTAATCAATCTGTCCGTCATAACTGAGCTTGTCGAAATTCAGCGCGGCGAGTTGCGCTTGCGTGTCGTCGTAAAAATGTTTGAGCGCAGCGGTGCGCGTCGGCGAATTCGCAACGTTGTGAAAGCGCGACAAGCTGCCGCGATCAGCCACGAAGCGTTCGATCAGCGGACGGATTTCGCTGTTGGAAGTGTCGAGCGTTTGCGCGATTGCTAATGGCACACCTGACAGTTGAAACATCAAGACCGAACAAAATGCTAACAACAGATTTCTTTTCATAAGCCTGCTCTCTTTGAACTGTTTTACTTCGTTGAGACGCAGCCTTACCAAATAAGCTGCGCTGGATAAGCTGAAAACATTGGGTCTGCGCTCATCAGCGGAAAGGTTTCGCTGATAGCCTGGGAAATTAACAATCGGTCGAAAGGGTCTTTGTGGTGAAAAGGCAACTTGCCCAATCCGTAAATGTGATCGGCCTGTAACGGCATAAGCCGCAGCCGATTGATGCGCTGTTGTTCGGCAACAACGAAATCCAATGGCTGGTTGAAGTGCAGCTTGCCGATTTGCTGTTTGATCTGCATTTCCCAAATGCTGATGAGGCTGAGAAACGGTTCGTGTTGCGGGTCTTGCAAGAGGCTGTGAGCTTTAGCTGAAAGTCGCGTGGGGTTGAGCGTCCACCAAATGAAGGTGTGAGTGTCGAGCAAAAACTTCATACGCGCCCACCCCAAAATTCATCTGGCAATGGCGCATCGAAATCTTCGCTCACCCAGCCTTGTCCTTCAAATAGTCCCATTACGCGCGGCGTAACCGCTGCGGCCTCAACAGCGTTGCCATTCTGAGGTGTAGTAAATAAAGACTGCGCGCTTTCCAGCAAGCGCAACCCAAGGCGGTATTGCTCAACCAAAGGCAAGGTGCTGGCCTCTTGCAAGATCGTTTCAGCAGTAATCATCGTTGCGGTTCCTTTCTGGCAACGCATTCTATGAGAGCAAACCCCTAGCGGCAATCATTTAACCCGTCGCCATTGCTTGCGCACGATCAAGATAAGACGACAACGAAGTGCGCCAGCCTTCTTCCAAACGATTCACCGCGACGTTGACGAGCGTTTCGCCTGCGCACGTAAGCTGTAACGTATCGCCGCCGACTTGGCCTAACACGGCGCAAGGCACGTTGGCTGCGGCTGCCAAGGCCTGAATCGCGGCTACGTTGTCGGGCGCGGCGCTCAACACGATGCGCGAAGGCGATTCGGCAAAGAGCAAGGCGAGCGTGCGGGCTTCAGCGTTCTCAGCATTGTTGATGCTGCTGGCTTGCAAATGTTCGGTGAGATCAAGCGTCGCGCCCAATGCCGTCGCTCCATAATGCGCAAAACAGCTTTCAGCTAATGCGACCGCCAATCCGCCGTCAGAACAATCGTGCGCAGACTTCACCAATCCGGCGCGAATGGATTCGAGGCAAACCTGTTGAACTGATTTTTCAAACGCCAGATCAAGTTGCGGCGGAGCGCCTGCGGCAAGGCCCGTGAGCGCGTGGCAAAGTTCGCTGCCGCCGAGATCATTGTTGGTACGGCCTAACAGCAACACCACGTCACCCGCGTCTTTGAACCATTGCGTAGTGATATGTTTGGCGTCTTCGATCACGCCGAGCATGCCGATGACGGGCGTGTTGTAAATGCCGCGTCCTTCGGTTTCGTTATACAAACTCACGTTGCCGCCGGTGACGGGTACGTCAAAGGTGCGGCAGGCTTCGGCAATGCCGTCAATCGTTTCGCTGAAGGCGCGCATCACGACAGGCCGTTCGGGGTTGGCGAAATTCAAACAGTTCGTCACGGCCAGCGGTTGGCCGCCGCTGCATACGACGTTGCGGGCTGACTCGGCTACGGCAAGTGCAGCGCCCGCGCGCGGATTGAGCGCGGCGTAACGTCCGTTGCCGTCGAGCGACATCGCCAACGCGCGGCGCGTTTCTTTGACGCGAATGACTGCCGCGTCAGAGCCGGGCAATACGACCGTATTCGTCCGCACCATGTGATCGTATTGCCGATAGACCCACTGTTTCGACGCGAGGTTGGGACGCGCGAGCAATTCAATTAACAAGTCGGCATAAGCCTTGCTCGAACGCGCGTTGAACGCGGCGACGACTTGCGGCGTCACGTCGGACGAATCAATTTCAGCGGCTTCCGTCATCGGACGATGATAAAGCGGAGCTTCGTCGGTGAGCGCGGCGTTGGGTACGTCAACGACGACTTCGCCTTGGTGAAAGACGCGCATGCGTTGATCGTCGGTGACGCGGCCTACGATGGCTGCGTCTAAATCCCAACGATCGAAGATTTCGAGCAACTGTCGTTCGCGTCCTGGCGTAGCAACACACAGCATACGTTCCTGCGATTCTGACAGCAGCAT
>JABFSD010000229.1 GCA_013140935.1 Acidobacteriota bacterium | reverse complement strand
GCGGGGACGTATTGGCTGCCGACGACGAGCGGCGTGCCGTTACCGTAAGGCCCGGCTTGCGGTTCGAAGATGATCTCGATGTTTTGCAAGCGATCAACGAAATCATCAAGTGCTGCGTATTTGCCGCGCGGCGGTGCGTTCGACAAATCGTATTGCCGATGCAACGGCGCGGTGTTTTCGCCCGTGATGATGACGATGCGGGTGAGTCCGGCGGCGAGATATTCGTCAATGATGAGTTGAATCGCCGGTTGATTGATGATTGGCAAAAGTTCTTTGGGATAGCCCAACGTAACCGGCAACATCCTGGTGCCTGAACCTGCGGCGGCGATTACGCCGGTGGTAACTTTCATGCGAGAGAACACTCCGAATTGAATACTGAATTGAAGAGAAGATGAAGGCGCGCACCTTATCACGTGCCGCCGGGTTTTCGTCAGGGTTTTGTTTTCGGAACTGCTGCCCGACGCGGTCGCGTAGCGGCAGGCGTTGCGTTTTCAGGCTTGTTTTCATGGGCGGAGATAACGCGGCGCGGGCGTGTATTCATGGGCGGCGCGATAGCATGTCCGCTATCGCCGGTCGGGGCACCTGTCGGGGGCTTCGCGGGCAATTCGTCATAGCGCACTGTAACCGTCGGTTCGGTGCTGGTTTGCGTAGCCACTGCCGTTGGCGTGATGGCAGGTTTGGGAACGGTTACTGGTGGCGGCGCAGGTGCTTCGTCCAACTCTGTGAAAAGCAAAGACGGCGGCGGCGGCGGCAACGTCGGTGTGACGGCGACTAATCGTCCGGTGAAAGCAAAGCCGGTCAATTCGGGTAATTGCACGGGCACGGGTTTGGGCGGTTCGACGACAGTGGGCGCAGCCTTTTCTGCGGCTACCACAGTTTCTTTCGGTTCTTCTTTCGTCGCTTCTTTTGTCGCTTCTTTTGTCGCTTCCAGGGGAGCAATTGGCTCCGCCGGTACGACTGTTATGGTTTGCGGCGTGGTGATGATGGTGATTTCAGGTTTCGGCGCAACAGATTCTTTCGCCGGTTCAACGGGTTTGTCTTCTGCTTTAGCGACGACGGGTTCTTTCTCTGGTTCAACAATCGGAGCAGGTGGTGGATTGGTTGTCGCAATTTCTTTAGGCTCCGTTTTAACCGTTTCTTTGACCGGCTCTTTCACTGGCTCTTTTACTGTTAGAGGAGCTGACACGACTTGCGCTGCGTCATTCTTTTGCGCGGCTACCACCGATTCTTTGGGCGGACTGACCGGCGGCGCAGGTTCAGGCGCTTTGGTAATCGTCGCCGGTTTATTCACCGTTCGCGCCGTCTTGTCGCTGACCGGAATGCCGAACAATCCCAACCGCACCGGTTCTTTGGGCGGTGCCGTCGTAACGGGTTTCGTCAGCGCAGCCTGGTTGGCCGTCGGCGTTTCAGGTTCGCGTTTGATCGGGGCGGTTGCCAGCAAGCTCGCCGATGGTTTCGGTTCCGGCTTAGGTTCGGTTTTGATTCCCACCGGCAAGGTTGCGGACATCGTTTCTTTCGGCTCGTTGCTCTTCGTCGCCACTTCGCTCGGAGCCGCCACGGCCTGCAACGCAGTCGTCGTAAGGTCGGTGAGAGTGCGCGCGCTGACGGGCTGTCCGAGTTTGGCTTCCAAACCGTCGAGTGAATTGTTGACCTTGCGATAAAGGGTTTCGATGACGGTGCGTTGAATGTCTACGCCACTGCCTCTTTGGTTCTTGGCGTCGGGCGGCTCATAAGCCGCGAGATAGAGTTCCAAAGCCTGAGCCGGTGCGCCCGCCGCTTCGTGTGCGGTGGCGAGATGCCAGAGGGCGCGTTTGCCTTCGGGCAGGTTGCCATATTCGATCACCGCCTGACTCAACGTGATGAGCGAATCCTTGATGCGTCCGCTTTTGAATTGCGCCCAGCCGCGCGCGTCATAAGCGCGTCCGCGAAAGACGTGAAAGCGGCCTGCGCGGTCGTAGTTCGGATAATCGCGCACTGAGCCGTCGGCTTCCGTCGCGACTTCGGCCAAGTCGAGTGATTGGTCAGCCAAACGAATCGCCAGTGGCAACGCGCGTCCGGCCTGCGCGAGTTTCGTCGCCATGTGCAAAGCGCGGAACGAACGGCGTGAGCTTTCGGCTTCCACAAAATTTCTGGCCGCGTTTTCCAGCGGATCGGTTTTCGTGCCCGTGCCTTTGGGGGCGGCTTCCGGTTCAGTGAGTTTGGCATTCACGCGCACCAGCGATTCGGCGATGCGGAAGATTTCATCCGACGTAGGCGCTTCGGCCAGAAAGATGGCGGCTTGATGTTCGGGCGCAAGCAATTCGCGCAACTCGTCGCCTTGCACGTCGCGCACGCCGCCCAGCCGCGCGGTGAATTGCGTTTTCGACGAATAGCGAAAGGCTTTGGCGAACTGTTCCGCCGCGCCTTCAAAGTCTTCTACGATCAAATAGATTTTGCCGAGCGTGAAAGCCAGCGTAGGGAATTCCGCTAACTTTTGCGCTTCCAGCAGGTGGCGTTCGGCCTCAAAGAACTTGCCCTGCGCCAACAGAATTTCCGCCGCCGCGATGCGCGCCCAACTGAAGCGCGGTTCGATGGCGAGCGAAGCGTTCGCCGCCTGTTCGGCTTGGTTGAGTTTGTTTTGCGCGAGGTAATAAAACGCGAGTTGCGTTTGCAACAACTGATCGTCGGTGATTTCTCTGAGCGTACCCGTCAGGTCGCGCGCCTGATTCAAGGCAGCGGCGGCTTCGTCGTCTTTGCCGAGCGCCGTGAGCGCGAGTGCCAGCCCTTTCAGCGAAGGCGTATGTTTGGGTTCAATGTCGAGTTGGCGGCGATAAAGTTTGAGCGCGTCGTCATAAGCGCCTTGCGAACGATAGAGATTCGCCAGATCGAAAAACGCGCGGCGATCACGTGCATCGAATCTGACCGCGAGCTGATAGGCCGCGACGGCTTCGTCAATGCGCAAACCCATGCGATAAGCCGCGCCCAACGCGCGCAACATACGCGGGTCTTCGGGCGCGAGCTTGGCCGATTTTTCGAGCGCGACGATGGCTTCTCCGGCGGCTTCGATGGTTAAGTAAAATTCGCCCAGGGCCGCGAGTCGCGCCGCTTCGGTCGCAAAGCACGTTTCGAGCGTATGCCCCAGATTGACGGCTTCAGCGCGATAGCCGCGCGCCGCGATGATCATCGGAAGACGGCTGACGACATCGGCAAAAAAACGGTCGCTGACCTGTTTGGGCAAGGCTTTGACGGCGCGTTGAAAAGCGTCCATCGCTTTTTCGACCTGATTGTCGTTGAGCTGGTTTTCTCCGATTTGCGCGTAACTGGCGACGAGGGCTTCGCGCGCGAGAATGGTTTTGTCGTTATTAGGATTGAGGTTCGGATTCGCTTTGAGAAACTGTTGCAAGGCCGTGATGCGGGCGTTGGCGTCTTCCATCGCAATGATGGCGTCAAGGGGTTGCGCCGACTTGGCTTCAGGCTTGGCGGGCGGTGGTTG
>JABFSD010000981.1 GCA_013140935.1 Acidobacteriota bacterium | reverse complement strand
AGGAGGGCGGCATCAATGTGCTCGTCATCGAGCAGAACATCGGTGTGGCGACGACGATCGCAGCCGAGACGGCCATCATGGTCAACGGCCGTATCAACCGCATCATCGGCTCGGCGACGCTGGCCGTCGGGGTTTACGCGATTACGCTCACGGTGTCGGATGGGAAAGGCGGCGTGAGTACGACCGCGCCGCAATCCGTCGAAATTCTGCCGCGTGATTTGACGATCACGTCGGCGTCACCGGCCCGCATTCTGCAATTCGGGCAACAGACGATTACGGTCACGGGCACGGGCTTCGTCAACGATCCCGACCCGGCCAAACAGACGAAACTGCGTATTGATTGCTCTTCGTTCTGTCAGGGCGGTTCGCTGGTGACAGTGACCATTAACAGCATCGAGGAGGACACGATTATTGCCACGATTCGCACGACACAAAAGACGCCGCTCGGTAATCGCGACGCTGTAGTGTCGAATCCCAATGGAGCAACGGCGAAACTGCTCAGGAGTAATTTCGTGGCACCGTAGGACTGGTCCTACAAAATACTTCCGTAACAAAACCTTCAATTAGCCACTTTTCAGTGTTGCGAATTATCGTAACACTGAAAGTGGCCTTCGTTTTTCCCATCCCCATTGTCATGCCGCTTGCGGCGCAAGATGACAGTGGCTTTCTAACTGGCGAAGTGCCCTGAGCCATCCATCACCCCCTCCGTGATTACCTGGTTGAATCGGGTTGCCGTCTAAAGGCGATCCGGCAGTCCCCCTTGACAGCTTTGGCTGTCTCACGTTCTCACATCACAGATCCCTCGTTTTTCTGTGAAGGAATGCCACGCAACCACCCATAGGCATTTCCGGTAATTGCGGCAGCTTTAGCTGGCAGCCGTGTCCCTTTTATCTCCTGTTCCTTTTTTGTTTGGTGCCGATAGACGCAAACCCTATGGGTGTTGTGTAACTATCGCTCTATGCACGATCAGGAGAAAAACTGACGGTCAGATGTAATAGGTGTCGGAATGGTATTATCACGAATTTCTGCAAAACTTTTTTCTTCCTTTTCTTATGTTTGGCTGGCTTGCTGTTTCTGCGGGCTGTTGAGCAACGTGGCGGCGGCGCAAAGCCAGGTCACGGTGGCGCTCACGTCGCCGGCGACGCAAACGAGTTTCACCACGAATCGCAGCGCCATTGTGTTGAAAGGCACGGCGAGCGCCGCGAGCGGCATTCATCGAGTAACCTGGCGCGTGGATAAGCGCGTAGACAACACCGGCGCGCAAGGCACGGCGAGCGGTACGGCCAATTGGGAAATAGACAACGTATGGCTCGCCCCCGGTGCGAATGAAATCGCGGTGACCGCCTCTGATTTCGCGGGCAACCAGCAAACCTTGACGCTCGAGGTGAATTACCAGCCTGGTGCCGGTGCGCCGCAAATCGTCGTCACTTCGCCCGCCGCCGGACAAAACATCAGTCCCGGCAGCCACGCGCTCATCGCCTGGTACGTGCTGGGCACGCCGCCCAGCGAATGGACGCGCCGCGCAGGCGCGCTCGACGCCGTTATCAATCTTTATCGCAACGGCGTATTGGTGGCGCGCCTGTCTGACCTAACCAGCGGCGCGAGCAGCGCGCCCGGCTCTCTCTTTAATTACCCTGCCGGCGATGGCTATCAAATTTACGTGTCCTCCTATGAAGGCGAAAACAAACCCAGCCGCTTTATCGGGGCCAGCGGTGTCTTTCGCATCGGCACGATCAACAACCTGACTGTCGCCAGCGACACCGGCGCAATCGCTTCGTTCAACGTCGTCGCGCCGAATGGCGAACCGAGCAATAACGTGACGGTCAAACTCGGCCAGGACGTAAACTTTCGCTGGACGCTCAACGGCGACTCCGCGATGCAGCAGACTATAGACAACGGCGTAGGCGACGTGACTGGACGCACTTCCAAAATCGTCACAATGACCTCGGTCGGACAGTTCACCTATCGGCTGTCAGCCGGCGGTGACGTAGCGCAAGTGACCGTCAACGTCACCTCGAACAACCTGCTCAATTTGCCCGAAACGCTTTATAACGGCATCACGCTGAGCAATCCCTGGCCGCCCAAACCGGCCGTTTACCCTGAAGCCATTAACCTGCCCGGTTATTTACAAGCGCCTCCATCGGTGATTCCCATCAACGTCGGACGCCAGCTTTTAGTGGATGATTTCCTCGTCGAAAGCACCAATCTCACGCGGCAATTTCATCCGGCCACGATGTATGCGGGCAATCCCGTGCTGAAGGCCGAAACCGCCAACGAAAAAGGATACTTCGCACCGATGGCGATGCCCTTTTCCAACGGCGTCTTTTTCGATCCGGCCGATCGGCTGTTCAAGCTGTGGTACATGTGCGGCTATCGCATCAACGTCTGTTATGCGACCTCGACCGACGGCAAGAGTTGGGTGAGACCCAGCCTGGACATCGTGCCCGGCACCAACGTCGTTTATAAAGACACGACTTTCGTTGACACCTATACCAACTGGATTGATCTGGAAGAACCCAATCCGGCGCGGCGTTACAAGATGATGCGCGTGGTTTATAAAAATCCGCTGCCGCAGGAAGTGCAATTACATTATTCCTCAGACGGCATTCATTGGGGCCCGGCGGTCTTGGTGAACAAAGCCATACCGACCGACCGCGTCTCGATCTTCTTCAATCCGTTCCGCAAAAAATGGGGCGTGAGTGTCAAAGAAGTCTGGACGTCTGGCCCGATTCGTTTGCGCCGTTATCTCGAGCACGAAGACCTTTCGTTCGCACTGAACAAAATCGTGCCGGGCAATCCTTCTTCAGCAGAGCTGCTTTACACCGACGTGTCGCGCTGGCTCAAAGCAGATGCGCTCGATTCGGGCTTGCCCGATCATCCGGGTTTCAACGCCAATCTCTATGCGCTCGATTCAGCGCCTTATGAAAGCCTGATGTTGGGACAAATGGCGATCTTGCGCGGCCACGCCGATCAGCCCGATGGCCGTCCCAAACTGAATGAAGTCTATTTCGGCTTCAGCCGCGACGGCTTCTCATGGCATCGCCCCAATCGTGAATCCATGTTCAAGGTCAGCAGCACGCAAGGCTCGTGGAACTGGGGCAACGTGCAACCAACGGCGGGCGGCCCGATCATCGTCGGCGATCAGATGTATATTTATTTCAGCGCGCGCGGCGGCGTAACCCCCGGCATCTCGCAATCGAACGACGCCAACGGCGCAACCGGCTTGGCGATCATGCGCCGCGACGGATTCGCTTCTTTGAACGCGGGCAGCAGCGAAGGCACGCTGACCACGCGCCGCGTGACCTTTGACGGACGCTATCTGTTCGTCAACGCCGAAGTCGGCGCGGGCGGCAGCCTCTGTGCCGAAGTCCTCGACGAAAACAATCAGGTCATCGCGCCTTTCAGCCGCGCCAATTGTCAGGCGTTCAGCGGCGACGCTACGAAACGGTTGATGAGTTGGACGAGCACGGCGG
>JABFSD010000908.1 GCA_013140935.1 Acidobacteriota bacterium | reverse complement strand
TCCTTGGTCAGCCCAGCCGTGACACCTGTGACGGCTTCGTCATCCAGCGTGACCGTCACGGCTTGCCCGTGCGCGTAACTCGAAAGCGCCTGCCAGCGCGCGATGATTTGCGTTGCGTGGCCTTGCTGCCATTGCGCGTACCAATGCGCCAACCGCGCGAGCAAGCGATCACGGAACGCCGCTACGTTCACGGTTTGCCCTAACTGCAAAAACAGAGAAGTCGCCGTCTCCGCAATTTCAGGCGGAAAGGATTGATGATTCAGATTGACGCCGATGCCTACGATGAGGCGTAGCGACTGCGCCCCACTGCTCGCGCCTTCGACCAGAATGCCGCAGACCTTGCGTTCATTGAGCAACACGTCGTTCGGCCATTTGATGTCGAGTCCGGCGACGCGGTATTCGGCGAGCGTTTCAGCGACGGCAATTGCGGTGAGCAAGCTGATGAGCGCGACGTTTTGGCTGTTTGCCGCAGGACGCAACAACACTGACAGATAAAGCCCTTCGCCGGGCAGCGACACCCACGCGCGATCACGCCGCCCGCGTCCGGCGGTTTGCTCATCGGCGACGACGCAGGTGAATTCCGGCGCGTCTACGAGTTCTTTGAGATAGTCATTCGTCGAACCAAGTGTGGCGCAATGATGAATCGAGAAAGGCGGAAGCTGAATGAGTTGCATCTCAAGCCGTCTTGATTTTGAAGCTGATGTCTACCGAAGGTGCGGAATGCGTGAGCGCGCCAATCGAAATCAGATCAACGCCCGCTTCGGCATAGGCGCGAACGTTCGCCAGCGTGATGCCGCCCGAAGCCTCAGTTAGCGTACGGCGTTCCGTCGGTTCGTGTTGATTGATGATGGCGACGGATTCGCGCACCTGATCGGGTGTCATGTTGTCGAGCATCACGATGTCGGCTTTCGCGGCGAGGGCTTCGCGCAATTGATCGTGGTTGGCGACTTCGACTTCGATTTTGTGCAGGTGGCCGACGGCTTCACGCGCCCGGCGTACGGCTTCAGTCACGCCGCCCGCGAGCGCGATGTGGTTGTCCTTGATGAGTACGCCGTCGTCCAAGCCGAGCCGATGGTTGTGTCCGCCGCCGCAGGTCACGGCGTATTTTTCGAGCATCCGCAAGCCGGGCGTAGTCTTGCGCGTGTCTACGATCTTGGCCGCAGTGCCCGCAATCGCCGCGACGTATTGCTGCGTCACCGTCGCAATGCCCGATAGTTGTTGTAAAAAATTGAGTGCCGTTCTCTCAGCCGTCAACAATACGTGCGCATCGCCCGTCACGCGCGCGAAGACTTTGCCTGTCGGCACGAACTCGCCATCGCTCGCGGTTGACTCGATTTGAATGTGCGGGTCGAACGTCGTGAAAACGAAATCGGCGATTTCGAGTCCGGCCAAAGTCATGTCCTGCTTGGCGAGAAAGTGTCCGCGCGCGTTGACGCCGGGCCGTACGGTTGAGCGCGTAGTAATGTCGCCACGGCCTATGTCTTCGTTAAGTGCGTGCGTGACGGCGCTGATGATGGTTTCGGGGTCGAGTGAAAGAATCATAGAGCTTCAGCCATTGCCTTTAGTTTAGCGATCTGATCTTGCAACTCAGCCGCTTGCGCGCGCGTAGCCTCAACCACATCGGGCGCAGCACGCTTGATGAAATCTTCGTTGCCCAGTCGTTTTTCGAGTCCGGCGAGTTCGCCTGCTTTTTTCGCCTGGTCTTTTTCGAGGCGGGCTTTTTCCTGCTCGAAATCAATCAGGCCGGTGAGCGAGACGGCGAGTTCGGCACTGGGGACGACGGCGCGTACCAATCCTTTTTCGTTGCTTAGTGATGCGACGAGGTCGAGCGATTCGAGGCGGGCGAGGCGCTGGATGTGGTCGCGCATTCCTTCAATGACTTCACGCGTAGCTTCATCTGCCGCCGCAACTTGTGCTTTGAGCAGCAGCGCAGGCGAAAGCCCAAACGTAGCGCGCAGGTTGCGCAGCTTCGTGATGATTTCGATCACCAGCGCGAGTTCGCGTTCGGCGCGTCCGTCGAGTTGCGCGGCATGGTGTTGAGGGAATTCGGCGAGGCAGATTGTTTCGCCCTGATGGGGGAGCCGTTGCCAAAGCTCTTCGGTGATGAACGGCATCATCGGATGCAGCAGTCGCAGGCTGCGTTCGAGAATGTAAATGATGCGCCGCTTGACCGCTGTGCTTTGCGGCGAAGCCTCTTTCGCCGTGACGTGCGGCTTTGAGAGTTCGATATACCAGTCGCAGAAATCGTTCCAGAAAAACTGATAGATCAACGCGGCGGCTTCGTGAAAGCGGTATTCTTTGAGCGCGTCGTTGGCGTCGAGCGCGACTTGATTCAAGCGGCTCAAAATCCAGCGGTCAGCCAGTTCGGGCGGAGCCAATTCAGTTTCCCAATCAAGCGGTTCGCCGCTCTCAAGAATGTCGTCGCAATTCATCAAGACGAAGCGCGTCGCGTTCCAAATCTTGTTGGCAAAGTTGCGCGCCGTTTCGAGTTTGGATTCTTGCAGCGCCAGCGTGAGTCCCGCTGTCGAAGCCGCCGTCAACGCAAAGCGCGCCGCGTCAGTGCCGTATTTGTCGAAGACTTCTAACGGGTCAACCACGTTGCCTTTGCTCTTAGACATTTTCTGGCCGTGCGGGTCGAGTACGAGCGCGTTGATATAAACCGTTTTGAACGGCACTTCGCCCATGAATTTCAAGCCCATCATCATCATGCGTGCGACCCAGAAAAAGATGATGTCGTTCGCCGTCACCAAGGCTTCGGTCGGATAAAACTGCTTCAGGTCTTCGGTTTCTTTCGGCCAACCTAACGTAGAGAACGGCCACAACTGCGATGAAAACCATGTATCCAAAACATCCGGGTCAGGCGTGAGCGCGACCGTGTCGTCTTTGCCTTGTGCGGCGAGTCGCGCGCGGGCTTCTACTTCGGCACGCGCCACGATAATTTCGCCGTCGGGCGTATACCACGCGGGAATCGAATGTCCCCACCACAGTTGCCGCGAGATGCACCAGTCCTGAATGTTCTCTAACCAGTTGAAATAAATCTTCGCCGAGCTTTCGGGCACGAACTTAGTCTTGCCTTCGCGTACCGCCGCCATCGCGGGTTCGGCGAGTTCGGTCATCTTCAAAAACCATTGCGTAGAAATCAGCGGCTCGACGACTGTGCCGCTGCGCTGACAGTGGCCTACGTTGTGGGTGTAATCTTCGGTCTTGAGCAAGAGGCCGAGTTCGTCGAGGTCGGCGATGACCTGTTTGCGCGCGGCTTCACGCGAAAGGCCGCGATATTTTTCGGGCGGGGCGTCGGTGATTTTCGCGGTCTTGCCGATGACTTGAATGAATTCAAGATTGTGCCGCTTGCCCATCGCAAAGTCGTTTGGGTCGTGTGCCGGAGTTATTTTAACGACTCCGGTGCCGAACGCGGGGTCGACATAATCGTCAGCAATTACTTTCAACGTAATGGTTCCCAGTAGTCCCTCGCAC
>JABFSD010000769.1 GCA_013140935.1 Acidobacteriota bacterium | reverse complement strand
CGGTTGAGAACGGCTATCAAACGGTGTTGATGGCTCCGACTGAAATTCTGGCCGAACAGCACGCACGCAACATTAAACGCTGGTTGGGCGACAAATATCGCGTAGCCCTGTTGACCGGCAGTTTGAAAGCCAAAGAGAAACGCGAACTGCACGCGGCGATTGCGAGCGGCGAAGTGGATGTCGTGATCGGTACGCATGCGGTGATTCAAGAGGCGGTGCAATTTCACAAGCTGGGCTTCGCGGTAATTGATGAACAGCATCGCTTCGGCGTGATGCAACGCGCGGCCCTCAGGCGCATGGGCGTGAATCCCGATGTGCTGGTGATGACGGCGACGCCGATTCCGCGCAGCTTGGCGATGACGGTTTACGGCGATTTGGAAGTCTCAGTGATTGACGAATTGCCGCCGGGGCGTACGCCGATCAAAACCTTTTTGCGGTGGGACACCGAAGAAAAGCGCGACAAAATTTATGCCTTCGTTCGTCAGCAGATTCAGGCGGGGCATCAGGCTTATGTTGTGTTGCCGCTGATCGAAGAATCGGAAAAGCTCGACCTGCGCAACGCGACCGAGATGCACGAAACCCTCAGCACCGAAGTCTTTCCTGACTTCGCGGTCGGCATGCTGCACGGCAAGATGAAGCCCGCTGAAAAAGACGCGGTGATGCGTTCGTTCAGCGCGAACGAAACACAAATCCTCGTCGCCACTACCGTCGTCGAAGTTGGCGTGGACGTGCCGAACGCTTCGGTGATGTTGATCGAACACGCCGAACGTTTCGGCCTTTCGCAACTGCATCAACTGCGCGGGCGCGTAGGCCGTGGCGCGGCGGAAAGCTACTGCATCCTGCTGGCGCAATACGCCAAGTCGAAAGAGGCCGAAGAGCGTTTGAAAGTGATGGAAGCGACGACCGATGGATTCAAAATCGCCGAGAAAGATTTAGAGATTCGCGGGCCGGGCGAAGTGTTGGGTACGCGGCAATCGGGCTTGCCAGAGTTTCGCATCGCCAACCTCGTACGCGATCAAAAGATTCTCGAAGTCGCGCGGCGCGAAGCTGAGTTCATGCTTTATGAACGGGCGCGTACGCGCGAGACCGATAGGTTGATTCAATTTGTTAAACAGCAACCGCGTTTTGGTTTGGCGAGAGTGGGATGAATAGCGAGAGGTGAGAGAACAGCATTCTTCATTCCCCATTCTCAATTCTCATACAGGTTGTCTCTCTGTCTAAGAATTGAGAATGGGGAATGGAGAATGCCGTTTGATGACAGCGTGTTGTTTTTATCGGTCGCTGCGCTGAAGCGTGATTTCTGTTTTGGCGGTTTCTCCGGCTTTCACTTCGACGACGTGTTTGCGCGCTTGATAGCCGGGCGCATTGACCAACAACGTATAGCGTCCCGGCGGCAAATCAGTGAACTCAAAAGCCCCGTGTTCATTGGTCATCGGAGCCATTTCGTTGAGGTCACCTTGCGCGGTGGTTTCTGCGATACCTAACACGGCGTCAACGATGGGGCGTTTGGTTTCGTCTATCACTAAGCCAGTGATGCGGCCTTTTTGTTTTGATTGCATAAGAGCTTGTGCGGTCAAACAACTCAGCGTGATGAAGCACGCGGCTAATGCGGCTTGTCTCATAATTACTTCCTCCTTCTCGATAAACACGAACGGACTGAAATCCGTTCTACGTTCGCAGACTGAAGTCTGCGCTACACATGAGCGAAAGGCTCTGCGTCGCAATGAACGCAGAGCCTTTTGCTTGTTGCGCGGTTTGTTTAGTAACCGGTCGCGATCCAGTCTTGAATGCGATCAAAGCGCGAACCGTTGATGCGCGTCGCTTTGTTGTAACCATCGCCCGTGTTGCCGTAAGCGTGTACGCCCATCACGTAGCGGTTGCCGTCAATCTTGCGATAAACACCGCTGCCGCTTTGGCCGTTAAAGGTGTCTATCCGATAGAACAAGCGTTTGTCGTTCGTATCCGCAATCGGATCGTAGTCGTAATACATCTCACGACCGCTGCCCAAGTCGCCGGGATAACCCGCGAGGTGGCCCGTGACGCCTTCGAGGTCTGACCAGTTGCCGTAACCGAACCAGCCCACTGTGCTGCCGATGTGACGATCAAGCGTCAACAGCGCGTAATCGGCTTCGGGGTTTTGGTCTTCCGTCCACGCCGTCACCGAACGATAGTAACTGGCGAACGCTGAACCGTAAGGACGATAAGTTCCGTCCAGACCGGGCACGACTTCGATGGAAGAAGCCCAGCCGCCTTTGCTGTCTTGGTGTACGCAATGACCTGCCGTCAACACATAACGGGAAGCGATCATCGTGCCCGAACAACCGCCCGTTTGACCGTTGGGCCAACGAACCAAGAGCTTGGTAATCGCGCGCCACGGATAAACCGTCGTGTCGGTAATGTTCACGCGATTGTCAGCGCCGATGACCGAAGCCACTAAGTTGCCGTTCGCATCTTTTTGCGGTTCGGCTTTTTGATCTTGATCGTCTACGCGGGCGTCAGCGCCTACGTTGCTGGTCGTCGCCGTGACATCACCGCGCACCTGCATCACGCGCCGGCGCAGGTTCAGCATATTCGCCGGAGCTTCTTCCTGCTTTGTCACCGTATTAAAGGCCACTTCCGTAGCAGCTTCTTCGGTGATCGAAGCGCCCTTCTGCGCGGGGGCGACTTCTTCAGCGACGTTCAACCATTCAGGCGCGAGTTGCGCTTTGGGGTCGTTCTTTTCCATCGGTTTGAGCGGCACGGGTTGCAGCCGTTCAATCTGTTCGTGCTGCGGCGAGGCTTTGCGTTGCGGAATGCTTTGCGCACCCGCGTTAAAATTGAATGCGCCGCTGAATGCGATGCCTGCTGCTAATCCGAGTGACAAACCTAACGTTGCGATTTTCGTTTTCATACTTTCCTCTCACTTTCGTCCTGCTGATTTTGTTTTCAGCTTTTGTTTGTTGTTATTGCGTTCGGTACTCCTGCTCGATTTTTTTCCGACGCTCTTTTCTCTCGTTACGCACAGCACTATCTCAACCGCCGTGCCACGACGTTGAGTAAGAGTGAAAGAAACGCGCAACTTGCTTACGGCAAACGAGTTGTTGTGATTACGTGATTTGAAAGGGTGAGCGGCGAGCGGCAGAGAATGAAAGAATGCTAACCGCACGGTTTGCGACGGACTATCCGAACGGTTTGTCCAAACGGTAAGGCCAAAAGCAAAAGGGAGAAACGATGTTGCTATTCATCGTTTCTCCCTCGTTTCTTTCTGGTTGATACACCCGCCGCGACTCGAACGCGGGACCTTTAACTTCGGAGGCTAACGCTCTATCCATCTGAGCTACGGGTGCAAAGAACGCGCAGACAATACTGCACGCCACAGAATGCGGTCAATCGGTCAATCGTCAATTGCATGCAATCATTGATATACCCGCGATATACCGGCGAGCGATTTATTTTTTCGGCACGACGCGACTACAATGGCGCAACCGCTTTCACTTTTATCACCATCAACACTTTTTAGGAGATCACTCAATGTCGTTCAGCAATCACTCTGAATTGAGCCGCCGCCGGTTCGGACAATTCGCCTTCGGCGCGTTAGCCGGTATGGCGCTGCCCGCTTCGCCGTTCGCACAAGCAAAGCCCAACTCGAAAATCAAAGGCGTACAACTCGGCGCGCAAAGTTACAGCTTCCGCGACCGTTCGCTTGACGAAGCCATCAAGGGCTACGTCGAAGTCGGATTGAATTGTTGTGAGCTGTTTTCGGGCCACGTCGAACCCAGAGGCTTGAAACGTGACGAAATGCGTAAGTGGCGCTTGACCGAACCGCTCACCACTTTCAAAGCCGTAGGCCAAAAATTCAAAACGGCGGGCGTCATGCTTTACGCTTACAACTACAGTTTCCGTGACGATTTCACCGATGAAGAAATCGAACGCGGCTTTCAGATGGCGAAGGCGATGGGCGCAAATTGCATCACCGCTTCAGGCCAGGTCAGCGTCGCCAAGCGCGTAGACGTTTATGCCAAGAAACACAAAATGCGCGTCGGCTGGCACAATCATTCCAGAATCGCTCCCAACGAATTTGCCACCGCCGAAGATTTCGCCCAAGCGATGGAAGGCAATTCCGAATACAGTTGCATCAACCTCGACATCGGCCATTTCACGGCGGCGAATTTCGATCCGGTTGATTATCTAAGCAAGCATCACGCGCGCATCGTTACGTTGCACCTTAAAGACCGCAAACGCGATCAAGGCGCGAACGTCGTCTTTGGCGAAGGCGATACGAAAATCAAAGAAGTGTTGGCCTTGCTCGCGCAAAACAAGTGGAAGATTCCGGCGAATATCGAATACGAATACAAAGGCGCGGATACGATTGCCGAAATGAAGAAGTGTTACGCCTATTGCAAACAGGCGCTCGGCGCATAGGTTTTAACTGCCACGGGGAACACGGGGAACACGGGGAAAGCATATTGTTTACATTATGAATTTTCCCTGTGATCCCCGTGTTCCCCGTGGCTTATTCCACGAGTCATGGGTTTACAAATCAAAGCAAAAGAACAATGCCGTTGGGACATGGTCGCGTTAGGCGAAGTCATGCTGCGCCTTGATCCCGGCGACGGACGCATTCACACCACGCGCAGCTTTCAAGTCTGGGAAGGCGGCGGCGAATACAACGTAGCGCGCGGCCTCAAGCGTTGCTTCGGCTTGAACACCGCCGTCGTCACCGCCTTCGCCGACAACCCCGTAGGCCGCCTCGTGCAAGACCTGATCTATCAAGGCGGCGTAGACCAATCGCACGTGCGCTGGATGAAAGACGACGGCGTAGGCCGTGCGGTGCGCAACGGATTGAATTTCACCGAGCGCGGCTTTGGCGTACGCGCGGCGCTGGGCTGTTCTGATCGCGGACACACCGCCGTGTCGCAACTCAAGCCGGGCGATATTGATTGGCAAAAGATTTTTGGTCAGGAGGGCGCGCGCTGGTTTCATTGCGGCGGAATTTTCGCGGCGCTGTCTGAAACGACTCCACTCGTGGCCGAAGAAGCGATGCGCGCCGCCAAACAGCACGGCACGATTGTTTCTTACGATTTGAACTATCGCCCTTCGTTGTGGAAAGACATTGGCGGACAAGCCAAAGCGCGCGAAGTCAATCGCCGCCTCGCCCCTTTCGTAGACGTGATGATCGGCAACGAAGAAGATTTCACCGCCGCGCTCGGCTTCGAGGTCGCGGGCGTAGACGAACACTTGTCTTCGCTCGACCCTGCGAATTTCAAAGCGATGATCGCGCAAGCCGTCGCGGGCTTCCCGAACTTTCAGGTCGTAGCGACTACGTTGCGCAATGCGAAGACGGCGACGGTGAATGACTGGGGCGCGATCTGTTACAGCGACGGCGAATTTTATGAAGCTGCATTACGCAACGACCTTGAAATCTTTGATCGCGTAGGCGGCGGCGATTCGTTCGCATCGGGATTAATTTACGGCTTTCTCACCGGGCAAGGCGCACAGCGCGCGGTTGAATACGGCGCGGCGCACGGAGCGTTGGCGATGACGACGCCGGGCGATACTTCGATGGTGACGGTGGCCGAAGTCGAAAAGGTGATGAAAGGCGGCGGTGCGCGCGTAGCGCGATAACAGCGTGTACCTCGCTTTTCCCGCCGATTCGTTTTTAATGAAAACTACGCAACCGCTGTTTGACTTTGCCTCTTTCGGCTCCTATTTTCCGCTCACCCATGATCATAGCAACTCCCCCTTTAGCCGAATTATCGACTGTGTTGTATCAACAGGAGCTATTGCTATGCCCGATGCTAAAAATGATCCGTTCGAATCTTTGACGCCCAAAGAGTTTCTTGAGCAAAAAGTGCTGCCGCTGCTTGCACCTGCTATACGCTTTGCTTTTTTGCGCCGCCGTCAGTCACTACACGATGATGACTTGGCACGTTGGCAGCAACGCTTATATCTCCATCTTAGCGAAAACAATTACCGACGCTTGCTCACATTCAACCACGATGCGGAGTTGCAAACGTGGTTGCAAAGGGTCACTTCCAATGAAATCAGTCGGGAACTGAAGCAAGAGCGTCAAAAGGTATCCTTGGAAAAGGTACCGCCTGAAAAGTTTCACGTGCGGCCTACACAGGAAGATGCGCTGCGGATAAAAGAGGAGTGGCACTTGGTAATGAAGGCAATTAAGAACTGGCCTGTGGAAGACCAGGAATTCATCTGCCTCTGTTTGCAAGATGAAATGCCAGCCAAAGAGATTGCTCAACAATTTGGCATTACTCCGACTGCGGTGCGGAAGCGAAAAGAACGGTTGCTTGAGAAATTGCATCGGCGATTCGGCAGGTAAAAATCTTTCTGTCACATTTCCTTTTCTCGCGCCTCTAATACCATGAAAGCGGAAGTCGCTTCAAAGTCTCGTAGGCGGTATTGTAATTGGTTAGCGGGTTGATATTGTAGGTGCAGACCGACGTAAGCCCAATCTCAGACATTACGGATGGTGCTAACGTGATGTCGCTGAAAGTTAAGTTAAGGAGCAATCAAGCTGGTATTTAGAATGTCCTAAAATATTAATTTAGGGACGAATTTGAAATCAGATATCAGAATAATTCTACCTCCTAACTTACAACTAATAAAAAAGGAGAACTTAAGATGTTACACCCTATCATCAAAAAATTGGCCTTAATATTGCTTACCATAATTGGTTTGTTTGCTCTGAGCAATAAAACACTAGAAGCTCAGAATCAATCAGGGAAGATGCTTATTGCGTCTGCTCAATATCGCCAACCGGTAGCGATTATTGAAGCACTGTCAGACAAGAAAATCATAACCCTCAACGAAGAATTTACAATAGACGATAATTGGATTCAAAAATTGTCCTTTAAGGTAAAAAACGTTTCCCCTAAAACTATTACGCAAATTGGGGTTACTTTGAGATTTCTTAACGAAAATAAGAAATCTTCGTTTTTTTCCTACCCACTGGGCTGGGGAAATCATGAGAAATTCCTTAAAGGACAAGGCATATCTATTTTGCCGAACGATACTGCTATTTTTGAAATAACCGAGTTAAAATATGAAGTGTTGCGGAAAGCCGTCGAAGGAATGGGGAAATCCGCAGGCGATATTAAACAAGTAAAACTGATCATAGATGCTGTCATGTTTGATGATGATACCATGTGGCGATTAGGGTATATGCATAGACGCGATTCTGTGACTCCCAACAAATGGGTCGTAATTCGCAGCCCTGCCCAGCTTCGTAATATTCAAAAGATAAGCCTGAAGCTACAGGCTTCTAATTGTAGCTATTGGTATGCAGGCACCGCGCAAGTGCTGTGCGGTTTTGAAGGTGAGTCTAATTGCTATTATTTTCAGGATGACCTTCAAGCAAGTTCTTATGGGACTGTTGACGCGAATCAAGAACAGACTATTTGCGCCAACTCGGTTGGTGATCCTTGCGAGGCCAACCCGATAACCATAGAGGTCGCTCAAGATTGCCCACCTGATTGCATTCCAGAAGTATGCCCAACAGATTATTGGTGGTGCCAACTTACGTGTTCGTGTGAGCTGCATACTTGCGGGTAATTGTAAATTCAAGATTTAGCCACAGGGAGAAATAACTAACGTAACTACCCCAGACGAGTTAGAACCAAACAGCTTTACCGCAATAAAGACCCACGATAAGCTCAGTCAGCAATTCCAATCCAAAGTGTAGCGCCAACAGAAATGGCACTCATCACGGAACGTTACAGCGGATTTCGCTCGAATGAAGAGACAGGCGGTGTAGGGCGGATTACTAACCCCACTACATTGGACAATCACTCTCTTCACGTAAACGAAACCCGCTGTATACAAACCGCATCAGCGGCGTGCTCGCCCACGATAATCGGATCATCATTCAAGGGACGCTCCCTCGTTTCTGTTTCCTCAATGGCATGACCAGTTGCCTGTACGACTGTTGAAAGACAAAGCCCGAACCGGTTATCAAACCGGTTCGGGCTTTGTTGTAACTGGTGGCTAATGAATAGCAGCTACTCTTCTTCTTCGAGTTCGCCGCGTTCGATTTTTTCTTGAACTGCAATCGTGTAACGCGCCCAGGGTACGGCTTCGAGGCGCTTGTACGGAATCTCTTCGCCGCTGACGAGGCAGATGCCGAACTCTTCGTCTTCGATGCGTTGCAGGGCTTCTTCGATTTGCATCAAGATCGCGCGTTCACCAGTGGATTGGCTGAACAGCAATTCTTTCGTGTATGAGTTCGAAGCCTTGTCCGCCGGGTCTTGCGTGGCTTCGGTGTCGGCTTCGCGTCCGTGGTTTTCGTTGCGGTTTACCACGCCCAGCAACTTGTCACGTTCTTCCAATAGCCGTTTCTTGAAAAAAGCTAGCTTCTTTTGGTCCATCCTCTACGGTTCTCCTCGCGTGAAATATCCGCCGGTTAAGCGGGGGGAGTTTACGATTTGTGGTACGGCAAGCCGGCCAACAGTGTGTAAGCTCGATATAACTGTTCTGCCAGGATTACGCGTGCCAGTTCGTGGGGCAACGTCAACTGCGAGAGTGACCAAGTGAGTTGGGCACGCTCTTTCACCGCCTCGCTCACCCCGGCGAATCCGCCGATGATGAACGCCAGCCGTTTGACGCTCGCCTGTTGCCTTGCACCAATCCATTCTGCCAAAGCGGGCGACGAGAAATGGCGTCCTCGCTCGTCGAGCAACACGATGAAATCATCGCGCTCCACAGCGGCGAGTATCCTTTCGCCTTCCCTCTCCACGAGACGCTTTTCGTCGCGCACGGGGGAAGGTTCTTTCAATTCACTCGTTTCAATCGTGGTAAAACGAGCCAGCCGTTGCTGGTAATCGGCAATCAAAGCCGCGCAGTTTCGCTCTTTGGTTTTGCCGATCCAGACCAAATGCAATTTCATAGCTCGACGCGTTCGGCATCACGCCACAAACGTTCGAGATCGTAAAAGCGGCGCGATGCTTCGACGAAGACGTGAACGACGAACGTGCCGAAATCAATCAGGATCCATTCGGCCTTGGCGTAACCTTCCTTATTCAGCGCGCGCAGCTTGTATTGCTTTTTGAGCTGCAACGCAACTTCGTCGGCAATCGCCTGCACCTGCCGCGTATTCGAGCCGGAAAAGATCACGAAATAATCGGTGAATTCAGTCAACGCGACCAGCCGCAGCACGCTTACGTCTAAGGCTTTTTTATCGCGCGCGGCTTCGACGGCAGTTTTGACCTGCGCCAAAATCAGTTCGTCCTGTTCTGTTACGGCAGAAGCCGCAGCGTCTGCTTTTTCCAATACTGCTGTCATGCAAATTGCTCAGTCCCGATAAAGCGCGTATTTGCGCACATATTCGGCTATGACCGACGGGACAAAATTATCAATACTCTGTTCGGCTTCAACTGCCGCGCGAATCGCGGTTGCTGATACGTCAACGGCGACGTAATCGGTGACAAAAATATGCGGCGTCGCCAGTTGCTCTTCGGTCGGACGTTGCGCGCCACGCAAATCTATGACACGCGCTTGCAACGCAGGCGAAAGATGTTTGCCTCGCGCTTCCTCATCGTTGTCATTACCGGGTCGCGCCGCAACGATGATGCCGTAATTCATCAGCAAGGTTTCATACTCGCGCCACAGCGTGACTTCACGAAACGAATCCATGCCCATCACAAAGAACAAATCAGCTTCAGCGTGCGGGGCGTGTGCGGCTTGCAAGCTCGCCATCGTCTCAAATGTGTAAGGCCGCGCGGGCGCATCGAGTTCAATAGTCGAGATGCGCATCTGCGGTTCGTACCGCGTCGCCAGCGCCAGCATCGCGTAACGATGATGCGACGAACTGATTTCGCGTCCGCGTTTGTGCGGCGGCACGAAAGCCGGTACGAGCAACAATTCATTCAAAGAAAAGTTTTCCAGCACGGCGCGGGCTACGCTCAGATGCCCGCGATGCACGGGGTCGAACGTACCGCCATAAACACCGATGCGCCGCTTCATGATTTTTCAAGCCATTGCGAAAGCGTAATCAGGTTCCGCCGCTTCTGCTACAGGCAAGCTGTCAAGCTCTCGTTTGAGGGCAAAGATCAACTCTTTCAATCCCAAACCTGACGCCGCTGAAATTTGAAAGAACTTCAGATTTTGGCTCGCACAGAAAGCACGAAAATCATTTAACTTTTCTTCATCTTCCAGCGCATCGAGTTTCGTCGCCACGACCAGCTTGGGTTTCGCCGCGACTTCGGGACTGTAAGCCTCAAGCTCGCGCGTGACCGTCAAATAGTCTTTGATCGGGTCTTCGGCCATGCCTGAGACTTCGACCAAGTGCAGCAACAGCTTCGTACGTTCGACGTGGCGCAGGAAGCGGTCTCCCAAGCCTGCGCCCGCGTGCGCGCCTTCGATCAAACCGGGAATGTCAGCGACGACGGTGGAACGAAAATCCCCCAGATCAACAACGCCGAGGTGAGGTTCGAGAGTCGTGAAGGGATAATCGGCAATCTTGGGCCGCGCGGCGGAGATGCGAGAAATCAACGTAGACTTGCCTGCATTGGGCAAGCCGACCAAACCGACATCAGCGATGAGTTTGAGTTCGACGACGAGCCAGCGTTCCTGCCCTTGTCGGCCATCTTCGTGATGTTGCGGCGCGCGATTGGTTGACGTAGCGAATTGCGCGTTGCCGCGTCCGCCGCGTCCGCCTTTGGCAATCAAAAACCGGTCGCCTGCGTGCGCAAAATCGTGAATGACTTCGTCGGTCAGTTCGTCATAAATCACCGTACCGACCGGCACTCGCACGACGATGTCTTTACCATCCTGTCCGTGACGATTTGAACCTTCGCCGTGCCGCCCGCGACCCGCGCGGTGTTCGGGGTTGTAGCGAAAATGCAGCAGGGTGTTCAGTCCTTCGGTCGCTTCGAGAAAGACCGAACCGCCATTGCCGCCGTCACCGCCCGAAGGGCCGCCGTGCGGTATGAACTTTTCGCGGCGAAACGCTGTCACGCCATTGCCGCCGTCACCGCCTCGCACGTAAATTTTCGCGCGGTCTATGAACATC
>JABFSD010001145.1 GCA_013140935.1 Acidobacteriota bacterium | reverse complement strand
CCTGACGTTCTCTATCAGCAAAACCATTGCGGCATCTATCGTATTGATCGCAGCGACAAAACCAATCCCGACCGGTGGACGCGCATCGGCCTCAAGATGCCTAAAGCCGTAGGCGACATCGGCTTCCCGATAACGCTGCATCCGCGCGACCCAAATACGGCGTGGGTTTTTCCGATGGATGGCACGCAAGTCTGGCCGCGCACTTCGCCCGGCGGCAAGCCTGCCGCTTATGTCACGCGCAACGGCGGCAAGACCTGGCAGCGACAAGACAATGGCTTGCCCGCATCGCAAGCGTGGTTCACGGTGTTTCGCCAAGCGATGACCGCCGACACGCGCAATCTGGTGGGATTGTATTTCGGAACGACGACGGGTGAAGTTTGGGCGAGCCTCAACGAAGGCGACAAGTGGTCGTGCATCGCGCAACACCTGCCACACATTTACGCGGTCGAAGCGGTGGAGATGAAGTAATGAAGGTTCATATTCCCAGCCCGCTGCTCTCCTACACCCATCAACGTGACGAAGTGGACGCCACTGGCGCAACCGTCGCCGAATTGCTCGACGACCTGAACCGCCAGTTTCCCGGATTGCGCTTTCGCATGATTGATGAACAGGATGCGATTCGTCCGCACATGCGCGTCTTCGTTAATGGCGCGCGCTGTGACGGTTTAGGCGTGGCATTGGCGGCTGCGGACGAGATTCATATTTTGCAGGCTTTGAGCGGCGGATAGCATAAGCGCAGGTTTGTATCGCGCTAGCGGCGATTCCCTTCTGCCTTTTCTGCGTGGCTATGCCGCAGTACTGTGCGAAAAGGTTTGGGCCTTTTTGAGCAGGGCTGAGCTTTCCTTCGAACTACGCCCGCAGCGTCTATCAATTTGCACAATCGTATGCTTGCTCATCTTTCGATTCATTGAGTCCGCCCCTGACACAACGATAGAATCACGGCGATGATTCCTGCTCTGACACAACGCGGCTGGTTGCCTCCCGGCGTGCATTGGGCGACGTGGGAAGAGTTTGTGGCACGTTATGGCGGCACGCCGTTACGCGACGGCATGCTGGCGGGGTTGCGAGCGGCAATGGATGAGTTAGCACAGGCAGGTTGCCAGGCGATATACATCAATGGCAGCTTTGTTACGGCGAAGCTTGAACCGAATGATTACGACGCTTGCTGGAGTATTCGAGGCGTCACCTTTTCAGACGTTGACCCGGTGCTGCACGATTTCAGTGAGCGCCGGAAACGCATGAAAGAAAAGTACCGGGGCGAATTGTTTTATGCCGAGTCGGCGGCGGATTTTGAAGGCCGTTCGTTTCTTGATTACTTTCAAAGAGACAAGCGTTCGGGCCAGCGCAAAGGCATTATTGCCATCAGACTGGAGTATGAAGCTGAGAGCGTTGCCACGCTGGAGAAACGTGATGATAAAAAATGAAAAGGAATACCGCGTGACGAAAGCGGCGGCGCAAAAATTTCAAGACGCTCTGACAAATTTCGATGAGCGCCCAGCAGCACACCCCGGCATTGATCCGCACTTTATCCCCAAAATGCGTGAGAGTATTGAGAGCGAACTCGAAATCTTGTCGGATGAACTCAAAACATACGAACAATTGCAACGGCGGCGACGCAACAAACTAAAAGTAGCTGAGTTGCGTTCGTTGCCGTTGGAACTGATTCGCGCTCGTATCTCCGCCGGACTTTCGGAAGCGGACTTAGCCAAACGGCTGGGACTGAAGCCGCAACAAATTCATCGGTACGAAGAACATGATTACGAGACGGCGAGCTTTGCCAGAATTCTGGAAATCGCGCAGGCGATTGAGCAAGCCGTACACGAGCGAGTGTGAATAAAGACGCCTCAGCTACGGCCTCATGCCGCGCCGCTTCTCGCCGAGTTGCGCGGGCAACAACTCATAAGCCAACCCCACCCAATCACAAAGCAGTGGTCGCGTAGCGCGCGGGTCAATGATTTCCTCGATGCCGAACGATTCCGCCGTGCGAAAGGGCGAACGCAATTCGTTGAGCATCGCTTCGATTTCGCGCAGCCGTGCGGCGGGGTCGGGCGCGGCTTCGATCTCGCGTTTGTAAGCGGCCATCACGCCGCCTTCAATGGGCAGCGAACCCCAATCGCCTGAGGGCCAGGCATAACGCAAATTCAAGCGCGCGTGATTGCCGTGCGCGGCTCCCGCTACGCCGTAAACACGACGCAGGATGATCGAACACCACGGCACTTGAGCTTGATAAACCGCCGCCATTGCGCGTGCGCCGTAACGCGCCGTGCCGGCACGTTCGGCGCGCGTGCCAATGAGAAAGCCGGGTTGATCTACGAAATGAACGACGGGCAGATGAAAGGTGTCGCAGAGGTCAATGAAGCGCGTCATCTTTTGGCTGGCGTCGGCGTCGAGGCTGCCGCCCATCACTTGCGGATCGCTGGCAAGTACGCCGACTGCGTAACCATTCAAGCGCGCAAACGCCGTCACCATCGCGCCGCCGAAATAGCGCGCCATCTCAAACAATGAATCTTGATCGAATACGTGCGAAAGGATTTGCCGAATGTCGTAAGCGCGACGACGGTCGCGTGGAATAATCGAGAGCAAGGCTTCGTCACGGCGTTGCGCGTCATCATTGGTTTCAATATTGGTTTCAATGCGTGAGGGCGCGTGCCAAACGTTGGCGGGCAAATAGGAAAGAAAGCGGCGAATGTCGGCAAAGGCCTCGTCTTCTGAATTGACTTCGTTGTCTACGCAACCCGAACCGTGTGCGTGAATGTGCGCGCCGCCGAGCGTTTCTTTATCCACTTGTTCGCCGATGCCGCGCACGACGACGGGCGGGCCGGCGACAAAGAGTTGGCTGATGCCTTTGACCATCACCGAGAAATGCGAATGCACGACACGCACCGCGCCGAGTCCGGCAGCGGGGCCGAGGCAGGCTGCGACAACCGGCACTTGCGATAACAGTTCAACCGCGATGTCCCAGCCGGGCACATAAGGCACATAAGTCCGTCCCGTCGTCTCAAGCGTTTTGACGCTGCCGCCGCCGCCCGTACCGTCTACGAGTTCGATCAACGGCAGGCGCAATTCTTTAGCGAGTTGCAACGCATAGACCGCCTTGCGCGCAATCGCAGCATCCGCCGCGCCGCCGCGCACCGTGAAATCATCACCCCAGACGACGACGCGCCGACCGTCAATCCTACCCGTACCGATCACGACGTTCGCGGGCATGAATTCAATCAACTCATCGCCGAGATACGCCGCCTTGCCCGCCAACGCGCCGATTTCGTGAAAGCTGTCAGCGTCAAGCAAATGTGCGATGCGTTCGCGCACGGTGAGCCTGCCGTTGGCGTGTTGGCGTGCGACGTTGGCGGCACCGCCCATCTGGTGGGCGAGTTCGGCGCGACGATTGATTTCATCTACTTCGGGTTGCCAGCTCAAAAATAAATCCTCCGGCGTAGCACAGACTTCAGTCTGTGAACGTAGCGTGGACTTTAGTC
>JABFSD010000881.1 GCA_013140935.1 Acidobacteriota bacterium | reverse complement strand
GTCCATCCTACGTGACCGCAGACTGAAGTCCGCGCCACGTGGACGCTCGCCCAAACGCTGCCCGACATCGAACGCGCGTTGCCGGAATCGGTGCGCGGTGTGTGTCGGGAGTTGTCGTTGGAGTTCTTGACGGAAGCGGAAATTGCCGATTACCTCACGCTCGAATTTCCGCGCCATGCGTTTCCGCCCGACTTTGCCCAACTGATTCACGCGAAGACCGAAGGCAGTCCGTTGTTTATGGCAGATTTGGTGCGCTACCTGCGTGATCGCGGCGTGATTGCTAAAAGTGGCGCGGACTTCAGTCTGCGGTCACGTAGGATGGACTTTAGTCCGTCCGAGACCGAAAGCGCGCGGACTGAAGTCGACGATACGTCATCGCAGACTGAAGTCCGCGCCACGTGGACGCTCGCCCAAACGCTGCCCGACATCGAACGCGCGTTGCCGGAATCGGTGCGCGGGATGATCGAACGTAAGATCGCGCAACTGAGCGAAGACGATCACAAGCTGCTCACCTGCGCGAGCGTGCAGGGCTACGAATTCGATTCCGCAGTCGTGGCGCAGGTGCTGAAGCTTGACGCCGACGAAGTGGAAGAGCGGCTGGAAAAGCTGGAACGGGTCTTTGCGTTTGTGAAGCTGATGAGTGAAGCGGAGTTTCCGAATCGCACGCTGACGCTCAAGTATCGCTTCGTGCATGTGTTTTATCAGAACGCGCTCTATGCCGGTTTGCGCGCCACGCGTAAGGCTACGCTCAGCCGCGACGTGGCGCTGGCGTTAGAGGCTTGTTACGGCGCACGCAGCGCGAGCGTAGCGAATGAACTGGCGCTGTTGTGGGAAGCGGCGCGGGACTCTGCGCGGGCGGCGGATTACTTTTTGCAGGCAGCAGAACATTCCAGTCAGGTTTTTGCCGTGCAGGAAGCGGTTGATTTGGCGCGGCGTGGATTAGCAATGATCGAAAAGCTGCCGGACGATGCGGAGCGCCAAGCCAAAGAATTGCCCCTGCAAATCATACTGGCGAATACGCTGATTGCCACCCAAGGTTATGCTGCACCTGAAGTCGAGCAGGCATATTTGCGTGGTCGTGTTTTGTGCCGCTCACTCGGCGAAGCAGTGGATGCTTTGCCCGTACTTGGCGGAGTGAGTCTGATCTTTGCAGTTAAGGGGCAACTCAAGGCTAGTCGAGAGTTGGCAGAAGAATTTCTAGAAATTGCCAAGCGCAAACGTGACCCAGCGGAGTTGTTTGGGCGGCAGATGCTGGCCTTGTTCTATTTTTACACCGGAGATATTACACAGGCTTGTCAGCGTTATCAGGAGTGTGCGCAGGCTTATGAACCCAAACGTCATCGGCATCTCACTTGGGTCTATGGTGATGATGTAGGGATGAGCAGCAACGCTTATTTGTCATGGGCGCGTTGGATTTCAGGCTATCCAGAACAAGCATGGCGTGACACCGAAGAAGCTCTTCGACTGGGGCAAGAAGTTACGCAAGCCAACAGTCATGCCTTTTCTCTCCACGCAAAAGCCTTTCACTACCAATGTTGCCGGAAGCGCCAGGAAGCGCGTCTCTGGGCTGAAAAATTGATTGCTTTTTCAGAGGAATACGGCCTGCGCTATTGGTCGGCGCTGGGAAACTTGATTCGCGGCTGGGCATTGGTTGAGCAAGGGCTGGCAGACGAAGGAATTGAAGAGAGTCGCGCAGGAATTGCTGTTTGTAAGGCCAGCGGAATGGAGCTGACGCAAACAATCATGCTTGCCATCCTGGCTGAGAGTTACGTGAAAGCGCAGAGAACAGAGGAAGGATTGCAAACGCTCAATCAGGCGTTCGCTGTCGTTGCAAAGACCAACGAACATGTTTATGAAGCGGAATTGTGGCGACTAAAAGGCGAATTGTTTTTACAAACCGAGGCCGACAACCGTGAAACTGAAGCCGAAGGTTTCTATCTGCAAGCCATCGTTACTGCCCAACACCAAAAGGCGAAGTCGCTCGAACTGCGTGCGGCCACGAGCCTCGCGCGTTTGTGGCAACGGCAGGGCAAGCACGAAGAAGCGCGGCAGATGCTCGCGGAGATTTACGGTTGGTTCACCGAAGGCTTCGACACGGCGGATTTGCAAGAGGCGCGGGCGTTGTTGGAGGAATTGCAAACTCAAACCTGACGCATAGCGCTCTCCCTTCGTTATGGGTGTTCGGCGCGACGCTGGGAAAAGCTCTGCGCCGTGTGTTGGGTCGATCAAGCGGGTGCGTTTGCGTGTTCGTGCTATGCTTGAATCAGGAGGTGATGCGTGATTGAAATCAGCCTGAAGTTATCCAATCAATTATACCGAAACGTTTCGGCGCTCGCTCAGAGCCAGAAAGTGAGTGTAGCTGAGGTGATCAAAAACGCTGTGTATAAAACCGTCAGTGAGCAGCGAGAACCGTTGGGCAGGACATTAGCGGCTTGCTCTGACGAAGAAGTCTTAGCCTTAGCTCGCATGAAAATGACCGCCGCCGAAGATCAACGAATGAGCGAATTGATGGAAAAGAAGCGCGAAAACCTGATTACGCCGCTGGAAAGAAATGAGTTGGAAGCGTGGTTTCGTGTCTATCAATTCGGCAACTTGCGCAAGTCGCAAGGCATTGCAGAAGCTTTCCATCGGGGGTTAATCAAGACATCTGATGATTTGCCTTGAGCTTTGTTTTCAAAAGACTGACCGGAAGATCAATCACGCAGCGACAAATCGTTTATGAAGTTATTCAACCGTTTCCATCAGCGACATTTCGTTTTTCTCATCTGTCTTATTGTCAATATGTGCGCGCCGGCTTGGGCGCAAGACCCGCCCGCGGCCAAAGATCAGACCGAAGCGCAATTCCGTGTACTCATCAATCAAGGGCAATCGTTCACGCGCGCGCAGAAGTTCGATGAGGCAGCGGATTTGTTTCGACAAGCGTTGGCGTTGCGGCCTCAATCTTCAGAAGCGCACGTAAACATGAGCATGGCGTTGCTCAACCAGCAGCGACCGCAGGAAGCGTTGGCTGCGATCAAACAGGCGCTGCAACTCGATCCGCAGAACGCCGCCGCCTACGTAGGTTTAGGCAATGTCAATCAGGTGCTACGGCGTTTCAGCGAAGCGCTCGAAAACTACCAGCAGGCCGTCAAGCTCAAGCCCGATTATGTGAACGCCTGGAGTAATCTGGGGACGCTGCTTGGCGAGCAGAAACGTTATGCGGAATCAGCCACCGCGTTCAAAGAAGTGCTGCGCTTGCAGCCCAATCATGCCAACGCGCTCAACGGCCTGGGCATCGCGGAATTTCGCACCGGCAAACAGGACGAAGGCTTCGCGCTGGTAGAAAAGGCCGTGGAAGCCGCGCCGAATTTCGCCAACGCCTGGCTGAATTTGGGCTATTGGAATATGGCGTTGGGGCGTTACGCCGAAGCCGTCGTGCCCTTCACCGAGGTCATCCGTATCGCGCCGAAATTTCCGACGGCGTATCGTTATCGCATCTAC
>JABFSD010001153.1 GCA_013140935.1 Acidobacteriota bacterium | reverse complement strand
TCTTCCGACATGCGCGCGGTCGCTGCTGCCTGCCCGCCGCGCGAATGTCCGAAGACGCCTACGCCGCGTTGCAGGTCGAGACGTTTGGCAAATGGTCCTTTGCCTTTATCCAGCGCCGTGAGTTGATCAATCACAAAGCTGATGTCGCGCGCCCAATGCACGATGCGTTCTTTGTAAAAACGCTGATTCTCTTCCGCGTTGCGGGGCTGCGGCCAGCCGCGTTCGCTCGGTGGCAGATTGCCTAGTACCCGTCCGTCGGGAAAGCGCAGCGCACGCGCGTTGTAGGGCGGATCAAGCGCCGCTACGACCCAGCCGTGACTGGCGAGGTCTTCGAGCAGGGCGTGATAAGTCAAAGCTCTCATTCCGCCGCCGGGTGAAAAGAGGATGACGGAATAACGCGCTTTGCCGCGCGGCAACGGCGCATTCTCAAAGCTGTGCGTACGCAGAGCGATGATGCGCGCGAGTTGCGCGTCATTCCACACTCCGCGCATCACTTCTGCATCAGGAACGTAGACGGCCTTTGCGTCTTTGTCTTTTGGGGCCTTCGCGTCTGCCAGAGAAATTGGATAAAACAGATGTACCATCAATTCGCGCTTGTCGTCGGGCGCGCTGGTTTCGAGTTCGGCGCGCGCGCTGTCTTTCCAGTGAAAGCTCGTGCGCCCGATTTTGTGCGGGCCGGTTGGTGCGGGCAAAACTTCAGTTTGCGCAAGGGCGCAACCAACCGTGAGCCAGAGCAGGCTCAACCAGTAGACACACTTCACCTCATCGAACCGCGTCGGATTCGTTTTCATTGCAAGTTCCTTTCGTTTGAAAAAAAGACGACTGCTGTCGCCCGATGTCGTGTTGCTATTTTTGCGCCGCCAATAACTCGCCCAACCACGGCTGTTCGTACACCTCGCGGACGCGCGTGCCGAAGCCGTTGCTGCGCGGTGCACCGTGCGGACGTGAGCGCGCGAAGCCGATTTGAAAGAGCGTTGCCAGAATGTCAGGACGCGTGCGAATGCTCCAGTCGCGGTTCGCGGCTTCCCACTGCTTTTGATAGAGCGCCAGAATCAACGCGCAGGTTTCAAGGTTCGTCTGATCGTTGAGCAGCATTTCCACCGTCGTCTGTCTTAAAGTCTGCGCCGGAATCGCCGGAGTCATTACGATCTGTTCAACGATGGGCGGTGGCCAGCCTTCGCCCACCGGCTCGGTTTCGAGGAACTTGGGATAATCCGCCAGCGGTTTGCTGTAACCCGTCGCCAGTTCGCTCGCCGTCAATGCCGTGCGCGGTTTGATCTGCGCCAGGCCGATGGAAAGATCAAGCGCCTGATTGAGCATCGGCGCATCATCCATGGCATTTCTGATCGCTCCCTTCGTTTGGTGTTCCTGTTCAGACAATTGCCCCATTCCCCAGGCGGTGGTGAAAAGCCGTTCGACCGCATCTCGAAACGGCGAGAGTTGATCTCGATGCGTAACGTAAACAATGGCGGCAATCAGGCGCGGGTCTGTGTCGTAGCGCGTGGCGGCAGATTGAATCGCCGCCGCGTGCTGGCTCACCAATTTGCGTACGTTGGCTTCTGAACGCCGCTGCGCTGCGAGCGCAAAGGTTACGAGCGAAATTCCGATGACGCTTGCCACGGCGAAACGCGCGGCGCGATTCGTCAACAGGAAGAATCCATTTGATTGGTCGTCGAGCTGCTTCAGACTCGCGCGCAGGTAATCGCACAACAACACGGCGGGAATAAGATAAAGCGGGCACATAGCCAGCGCGGTGAGCAGAGACGGGCTTATGGGCTGAGATTGCCCCAGCACGATCATATCTTTGACCGCAAAGGCCAGCAGGCACGCGAGCGCAGCCAACAACAACGCACGCCAGCCGATGCGCGCCGCGCGCGAAGCGGGGTTGAATGCCGCTCCGCCAATCCGCCAGCCCCAAATCGCCGCAAGCAACACAAACGCTAATGCATACAGCGGTGCAAACCACCACTCTTTCTCTGGACGACGCAATGGCAGTGCGGCGTTGATGATCGTGAGATAAAGCACGGGGTTGAGTAAGCCAAAGTAAACCTCTATGCCGAGCCGTCCCCAACGACTTCCCCAGCGCCTTATTGATGGCGGCACTTTCGCCCACGGCTGCCGTCCGCGCGCGTTTCCCACTACACCCCACGTCACCGCCGCCAGCAGCAACCAGTTCCCAAACAGAACTGTCGAAATAATCAGAAAAAAACCGTGAATCGTAATTGCATAAGCGAGCCAGACGCCGCCGGTCTCTGGCATCAACAGCACCAGGCCGATGAGCGCCGCTGCCGTCAGTGTGAAACGGATGCCATTGAGCATAACGTTTTGCCCTCCCCAATCAGGTGGAAACAAAGCCACGCGCAGGCAACTCAACGCGAACTGCCAGCGCGTCGCCGGATGTTGCAAGTTTGCCAACTCCGCCAGCATCGCTGCGCCCCATTCACTTCGCTCGGCGGGCATGTGACGCACAGCCCACGCCAACAATCGTTCGGGAATCTGTGTGAAATAACCGTTCATCACGCTCCTCCCATACGCGGACGCAAGCGCGCACGTTTCGCTTTGGCCGCGAGCATTCTTTTCTCGCCGAGTTCGTTGGCGAGTTCAAGACCCGCTTCGGTCAGACGATATAAATGGCGCGGCGGACGCCCGACCGGGATTTCGCTTTCCCACGTCGTTTCCAGCAATCCGCGATCGGCGAGCCGAATCAGAATCGGATACATCGAACCCGCTTTGAGTTCGGTTTGCTGGCATAACTCGTAGCCATGCCGCCACGCCGTCGGGTCTTCAGCCAGCGCGAGCAGCACCGTCGTTGTTTGTTCAGAAGGTGGTCGGTTGCGTTGCATGGCCTTAACTCTATCTAGCCAGAGTTAAATCGTCAAGGGGCTTTTAGAATCTCATGTTTCGCGCAACTAAGGTTGTCGAATCAATTGACAATCTCTTCGTGCCGGAGGCACTGCGGACATTAGCCGGTGGTGAAGCTTCAGCGGAACCACCGGAAACGTGCGCCACGACATCCGCGTCCTGAAGGGACGCAGGACTAGAATTCGTTTCATTGTTAAGTCTTGTCCCGCGCTCCTGCCGGAGCGCAAAAATGATTGCGCGCCCGTTCCGGTGGTTCCGCTGACGCTTCACCACCGGCTAATCTCCCGCGCGCCTCCGGCGCAAAAAACTGTCAAATGATTTCGCTTTAGCTCGACTGCGTAACATCAGTTAAGGTTTTTTTCGCTGGCTGTAGACAAGCTACAGGCAAGGATGTACCGTGTCTACACCTTAATTCAATTCAGGAAGGAAATCTGTAAATGAAAAGTCGCTATGAAAACCGCATCGAGTTGTTGCAAGGCACGCTCGATCTCTTGATTTTGCAAACGCTGCAATGGGGGCCGCAGCACGGTTACGGCATCAGCCAGGCCATCCGCAACGGCTCCGGCGAAGTGCTGCAAGTAGACACCGGCTCGCTCTATCCCGCCTTGCACCGGCTCG
>JABFSD010000243.1 GCA_013140935.1 Acidobacteriota bacterium | reverse complement strand
ATCTGATTCACATTCCAGTGTTGGGCTTGTGCCACGCGCTAGTCTTAGGTCAAACGCCCACCATCACTAACCGCCGTGAGTTAGCGGTGGCGATGATGGCGTTCGTGCTTACGTTGGTATTGGCTGAAATCTCGTGGCGTTGGTTTGAACGACCCATATTGCGTTGGGGACGTTCGCACGCTTACACGCAATCGTCACAGGGGAATTTTCAGCCGACTCAATCTTAATCTTCGTCATCACGATACCAACCCGCTGGTCGGTAATGCAGCGTCAGATGATCTTTGAATTGCGCCGTATGTTGCAGCACCTCATCCCTGCCCTGTGGCTCGGTTAGGCTCTTCTTCCAGAATTTGAGTTCGACAGTTCCCATCACCAGATATTCTTTGTTGGTCAGCGCAGGAGCCACAATGGCGCGTTGCTCTTCGATCAAAGGATCAAGTTCGTCCTTGTGTGCCATAATGATTTCGCACTTGGGGCAATACTTGCAGGTCTTGCCGAGAATCGCAGAAAAATAACTGGGATCGGTTCCGCCTACGTGAATGAAGAGCGGAAACTTACGCGGATAAGTCAGCCGTTCGCACTTGGGGCAAGTCGAAAGGCGCAAATCAACATAAGGATTCAGAATGAACTTGTAACGTTTGGGCAGCATGCCTAAGCGGCCCGGTTTGGATTTCTTCATAGGCTTTTTCACTCCGGCAAAAGTTTGAGCTTGGGTAGGAGTTTGGATTTCGACAACTTACCGTGACGTGAGAAAAACGAAACCTGCTTCTTACTATTAACGATCCAAACTTCAAGTGCGCCCTGCTCAAGATAAAGCTCTATCCTGTTTTTCACTTCCAGCTTTGCGTTAGAAGGAGAAACAATCTCCACGCAAATTTCAGGTGCCTGTGGATAAGGAGTTTGTTCACCATACACAGCAAGAAAGTCTTCAGACGCCCAAGCTATATCAGCAACTCTAACGCCATCTGAAGTACGTATCGAACACCCATTAATGACACGCCCGTTGTATTTGTGACGACGAAGCTCATAACCAACATCTGACTGAATTATCTTATGCTGGTTCGACACCGGACTCATCAATACCTGCCCGAAGCTAATCAACTCAATCTTGAAAGGCAGGTTTTGCAAAAACGGATTCGCCAACACTTGTTCCCAAGTCATCGCACAGACCTCACTACTAATAGCGGCACTTCGTGTTATCGGCTTTCACGTAATAGCTCTTAAAGTTTTTCGCTTTCGCATCCATACAGCCGACCAGATTGAGCAACTCGACTTTACGAAATTCAATCGGATGGCTTTCGCTTTGCAGCGAGATATAACCTTCGCTCAACATCATCCCATCTTTTTTCACCGCCGGATCGTGGCCGCTGACGCTGCCGCCGCCGATTTGCGGTTTCTCGTAACTCAACACGACTTCGCCATCAATGATGTGTTTGAGGCCTTCGTTGCCCCGCACTTCCAACTCGACGCGCACCCATTGATCTCCGTCATAAGTTTTCGATTTCGAGTTCAGGCAATGCGTCGTGAAGAGTTTGCCATCGCGCTCTACGTTGGTGCCGGGTGTGCAAAGATTGGCCGTCGTACGCGGGCCTTTGCCGAGTCCGCCTAAGAATTGCGCTTCGATAGAAATCGGGAAGTCCTGATCTTTGCCCATCGTCTTGGGATCGAGGCAATGCAGCATCGCGCCGCTGTTGCGCGTCGCCCAGCCTTCGCCGCCCGTGGCCTGCTCGCCGATAAAACGATATTCGACCACAAGGGTGTAGTAAGAAAACGGCTCTTTGAAAAAGATGTGGCCGTAGCGTTTGTTGAATTGATCGTATTTTTCATAGCCCACCTGCATCATGCCGTTGCTGACGCGAAAGGTGTTGCCGAAGTTATCGCCCAGCACGTAGCCGTTGATTTTCGGCGTCCAGTCTTTGAGGTCTTTGCCGTTAAAAAGCTGCCGCCATTCTTTTTGATTGGGGTCGTTAGCCGCAGCCTTCTTTTTAGCTTGGGCCGAACCGATGACCGCGCTGGTGAAAATAAATGAGCAAAGCAAAAACAACCGAAAGCCTTTGGTAAAAAGCATAGTGAGTTCTCCCCATCAGTGTTGTGAATTGGACAGGATTAACAGGATTTTCAGGATTGACGGGATTAAACAACGGTTCAAAATCTCTTGCCGATGGTTGAATCCTGTTAATCATGAAAATCCTGTCAATCCTGTCCAATTCGATTTAACCGGCTGCCGAAGGACACAGGTCAGCCAGCTTGCATTGGCCGCACAGCGGTTTGCGCGCGTTGCACACCTGTCGTCCATGCGCGATCAGGCGATGCGAAAAGTTAATCCATTCCGTTTCAGGAATCAGCGGAATCAGTGCGGTTTCGATCTTTTCCGCGTTGTCTTCTTTCGTCAAGCCCAGCCGCTGCGAGAGGCGCGTGACGTGGGTGTCTACGACAATGCCCGAAACGATGCCGAACGCATTGCCCAGCACGACGTTGGCGGTCTTGCGGCCTACGCCGGGCAGCGCGTGCAGTTCGTCCATCGTTTGCGGAACCTTGCCTTGGTGTTTTTCGACGATGGTTTGCGCTGCACCTTGAATGTTCTTGGCCTTGTTGTGATAGAAACCCGTCGAGCGAATGTCCTGCTCCAACTCGGCCAACTGAGCGTTCACGTAATCAACCGGCTTGCGATATTTGCGAAACAGATCCGCCGTCACGATGTTGACGCGCTCGTCAGTGCATTGCGCCGACAAGATCGTAGCGATCAACAACTCGAACGCATTGCCGTGATTCAACGCGCAACGCGGTTCGGGGTAAAGCTGGATGAGCCGCGCCAGAATCTGTTGCGCGCGTTCGTGCAGTGCGGCTTTGCTTTCGCGGTTGGATTTTTTTGCGGGCATATCAAGTGTGAAAAGTGAACAGTGAAAAGTGAAAGAAAATAAACGCTCACAGTTTTTTTCACTGTTCACTTTTCACTTTTCACTTTTCACTTAGTTTTACCAAGTCAGCTTCACCGTGTGCGTAAGAAAGCGCATCAGTGGCGCAGCCGTCGCGCACATCGTTTCAAACTTATCCAGAAAGTCTTTGGCGCACACCTGCTTTTCGTTCAGTTGCGCGACGACGATGAAATCTTTGCGGCGCAAGTCTTCGGCGAGCGGATGATCTTGTTCATAAGGCTTGGGTACGCGCTGCAACGATTCGCCGCTGAACTTGAAATGTTTCTTGAAGGCTTTTTCGTTTTTAATCGCCTGCCATTCGTCGGCTTTCGTCGCAATCGTATGCACAATCGTCTGGCGCGTCGTCGTATCAGGCTGATAGATGCCGATGCCTACGAAACATTGATCGGGTTCGAGGTGCAAATAAAAGCCCGGCGTATTCTCTTTGCCCGCTTCGTGCCAGAAATAAGCCGAGGCTACGGTCTTGTAAGGGTCTTTGTTTTTTGAGAAACGCGTATCGCGGTAAATGCGAAACAGCGACTTCGGCTCGACGACATAATGCGGACT
>JABFSD010000150.1 GCA_013140935.1 Acidobacteriota bacterium | reverse complement strand
GCGTCGCGGTGCTGATGCACTTTCAACACGGCAAGTACAACACCGGTTACGAACGCTTTCACAAAATGCTCGAACGCTATCCGCAAGTGACCTTCATCGCGCACGCGCAAACCTGGTGGGGCAACATCGGCAAGCTCGCCGACCCGAACGACCTTTATCCCAAGGGCAAGGTCACGCCCGGCGGACTGAGCGACAAATGGCTGGCTGATTATCCGAACCTTTACGGCGACCTATCGGCAGGTTCCGGCTTGAATGCTTTGACGCGCGATGAGGATTTCGCGCGCGGCTTTCTCGCACGCCATCAGAACAAATTGCTTTACGGCAGCGATTGCCAGGACGTTGATACGCAAGTGAAAGAATGCTGCGGCAGCCGCATGCTCGCCGCGATTCGACGGCTCGCGCCTAACGAAAAGGCTGTAAGAAAAATCGTGTATGAAAACGCTAAGCGCGTCTTGAAAATTCGTTGATCGCCTGCACGGTGTAACGCGGATTACTAATCCGCGTTACACCGTGCGAGCCATCACTTCCCATTCGACCAACGACTATGAAACAAACGTTTACTACTATTGGCTTACTTTTCTTTCTCGCGGTGGCGACGCACGCCAAGCCGCTCAAAGCCGGATTCGCCCGCGCCGTCATCACGCCCGAACAGCCTACGTGGTTGTCGGGTTACGCCGCGCGCACCAAACCGTCGGAAGGCAAGCTGCACGATTTGCACGCCAAAGCCCTCGCGCTCGAAGACGAACGCGGCTATCGCGTGGTCATCGTCACGACTGATCTGTTGGGTTTCTCAAAAGACCTCGCCGACCCCATCGTCGCCGCCGCGCAAAAGCAATACGGCTTGCGGCGCGAACAGTTGCTGCTGACTTCGTCGCACACGCACACCGCGCCCGTCGTCCGTTCCAACCTCATCGGCGCTTACGCCCTCGACGAAGAACAAGCCGCGCGTGTGACGGCTTATGCCAAGCTGCTGCACGAACGCATCGTGTCGGTCATCGGTGCAGCCATCCGCGATCTTGCGCCCGCCAACGTCTCGCTCGCGCACGGCACGGGCAGCTTCGCCATCAACCGCCGCGAACGCACGCCGCAAGGCGCAATCAAGATCGGCCTCAACCCGCAAGGCGTCGTAGACCACGACATCCCCGCGCTCATCGTCGAATCGCTCGACGGCCAATTGCGCGGCGTATTTTTCGCTTACGCCTGTCACAACACGACGCTGACCGACAAGATCATGTCCGTCAGCGGCGATTACGCCGGCTTCGCGCAAGCCGCGTTTGAGAGTGCGCATCCGAACACGACCGCGATGTTTGCGATGGGCTGCGGCGCAGACATCAATCCCAACCCGCGCGGCACGGTTGAACTAGGCCAACAACACGGCAACTCGCTCGCCGCTGCCGTTGATAAGGCTTTGTCAGGCGAACGCCGAACACTCGCAGGGCGTTTCAAAACGGCCTTCGCCACGATTCCGCTGGCGTATGCCAAACTGCCTACGCGCGAAGAACTCAAAGCGATGCAGTCTGACAGCTCTGGCAGCAACGTATTCAAACAGCGCCTCGCCACGCGCTGGCTCGCGCGTTACGACCGTGAAGGCAAGCTGCCCGCGTCTTATCCTTACCCAATTCACGCGCTGCAACTCGGCACGAATTTCACGCTCATCGCCCTCGGCGGCGAAGTCGTCACCGATTACGCACTGCGTCTTAAAAAAGAATTAGGTACACAAGGCTTGATGGTGTTGGGTTACGCCAATGAAGTTATGGCCTACATCCCCTCGGCGCGGATGTATCAGGAAGGCGGCTACGAAGTCGTGGATTCGATGATTTATTACGACCATCCGACAACGTGGACTCCGGCGCTGGAAGAGCAGATTATTGGCAAGGCTAAGGCGATGGCGGCGCAGGTGGGGCGGAAGCCGTAAACACATTGAATAGAAACGTCGTCAAGTACCAACAAAGATATGATTATCGAAAGCGCATTCTCAATTCTCCCAGAATCAATCGCAGGTCTTGGCTTCCAAAGAGTAAGTCGTGAAGCAAACGCCGTTGGAGCCTTCTCGTTTTCACTCCTCAACGCATTACATTCCAAAAATGTGATTGACCCAATACAACGACTTCAGCTTGAGAAGCCATACAGCACAAAGATGGCACCATTACCTGAGGGTAAAGATGCCCGGCACTGTGATGTATTTATTGATTACGGAGGGTCGAAAATCGGAAGTAAGCAACTCGCAAATTATGGCTGGCGCTACCGAAACTATGTTGAGGCAAAGTTTTTGAAGTCTTATAACCGCACCAAAAGCGGGCAAGATACAAGAGCCTCTACTAATAGTGCTGAAATCATCGCAGACTTAATTCGTCTCGTTGCACTTGTACCTGAGCCAGAGTGCTTTACAGGTCGCCAATCTCCTCAAACGTCAACCGCTAGATATTTTCTTGTTCTTTCAGATTACCCGCTTTTCATATTCATTAACCAGTATTTGAAGGATTTGCACGAGTTGTTCGAAAACCCATCGAAGCGGGCACAAATCACGATTGACTTGTCTTCTGGTAAAGCCGCGGGCGCGTTCGCGGAAAAAGTCGGAAGCAATTTCAATATGCTGAAACTTGAACTAACTCAATGCACCTGTTTTTCGCACTTTCCCCTTGATGCCAAATGTAAAGACTCTTGTTGGATGCTACTTATCCGAATTGATTCGGCCAAATTGACGCTTAATGCAAATGGCGTTTCCCGAAGCTTCACGATCAACATTGACCGCTCGCTAAGCGAGGGGAACAAAGGCGATTACAAAGCTATTCGTGACTTTGTATCAATCAATATTCAGTGAAAGCGAACAAGACCTGCGGCAGTCGGCTAGATGCTGCAAGCTCGAATTCAACGATGGACTTTGTTATGCTCAATGCATAATCAACACCATTGGAATAAAGATTATGCCAACCGTCCACATCGAAACCGAAGAGTTATTAAAAGCCGCGCTGCAACTGCCGCCCATCGAACTGGAAAAGTTCGTCACAAAACTTTTTGTACTCAAAGCCAAAGAACATACGCCGTCGCTGTCACAACGCGAATCGGAGTTGCTGCTTCAGATCAATCAAACCCTGCAGCCGCCACAGCGGAAACGGCTGAACCTGTTGATTAAGAAACGGCAGGCTCACACCATCACGTCCGCTGAGTTGCAGGAACTAAAGCAAATGACGCACGAGATTGAAAAATCTGACGCGCTACGCCTGAAGTGCCTGATCGAACTGGCTGCGCTTCGCAACGTACCGCTCGACGACTTAATCAAACAACTGGGACTCAAGCCATACTCGCACGACTAAACCACGCCTCTATTTCAAAGCTTGTCTGAAAGCCTTTCTTTCCTTAGCTCCGTAGGAGCGACCTGTTTATAGCAACGATTCAAAACGAAACCCCAAGCTCCGTAGGAGCGACATGTGTCATATGTCGCTCCTACGGAGCTTGGGGTTTCAACGCCATCATTCTATAAAC
>JABFSD010000058.1 GCA_013140935.1 Acidobacteriota bacterium | reverse complement strand
GCCGCGTTTGCGTACCGGCGCGGGACTCACGTCTTCGCGCGTATTGCGTGCAACTGGTTGCGCGACCGTGCGAACCGGCGCTGATGCCGTGCGAACGATTGGCGCAACAGGTTGCGTAGCGAAATTCAAAGGTTGCGCTGTTTGAATCGGTTGCACGGCGACGATTTGTCCGTCGGGCAACACGGCGGTTTGCGAGGGAGCGAAAGCATGCGGCGCGATTGACGCGGGCATAGCTTCAGCAGTTTGTTTGCCGGCAAAGGTTGAGGCGCCCCAACCGAGAATGCCTGCGAGCAACGCCACAACGGCGAACGGTGCGTATGTATTGGGAGTGTTCATAGAGTTTATTACCATCCTTTCGTCGCGCTACGTTTCAATCGCCGTGCCACGCGCCGGGCTGTGCGCAAGCATTGTGTTTGCAGCCAATTGAGCCGCCGTTCCCAAAAGCCGCGCCTTGAGGATGTAACCATTTCCAACACGCGGATGACGATATGGTGTATCGAACTTGGCAGTCACTGACAGTCCATTACCTGTGAATGAAAAAGTATGAACTCAAGTCCTCCAGAAAAATCGCGGAATACGCGGAATACGCGGAAAGGCGCGGAAAAGGCTTGAAGGGAGAACGAAGTCCGATACGCCGAACGAATTCTTGCCCAAATAAATTCCGCGCCTTTCCGCGTATTCCGCGATTTTTCTGAGGGATTCCAGGTGCGACAACTCATTCACTGGTATTGCACTGACTGTCCGCGTAGCATTCGCCCGCAAGCCTTACCCATCCCAATCAGGAGCAAACTTTTTATGAAAACGATTCGCCCGTTCGTGTGGTTATCGTGTGCGGCAGTTTTGATCGCGTGCGGAATGTTCACGCGTAACGCCGACAGTGCGCAAAGTTACGACATCGTATTGTTGAATGGCCGCGTAATTGATCCGGCCTCTAAACTCGATGCCGTGCGTCATATCGGCATTCGCGGCCATCAAATCATAGCCATCAGCGCGAAACCATTGACCGGCAAGACGACGATTGATGCGCAAGGTTTAGTTATCGCGCCGGGCTTCATTGATCTTCATTCACACGGACAAGACGATGAGAACTATCGTTACAAGGCGATGGACGGCGTGACGACGGCGCTCGAAATGGAAGTCGGCGCTTCGCCCGTGACGAAGTGGTACGCCGAACGCGAAGGCAAAGCGTTGGTCAATTTCGGCGCGACGGTCGGGCACATTCCGTCACGGATGCGTGCGCTGAAAGACACGGGCAGTTGGTTGCCGCGCGATGCCGCAATGAAAACGGCGACGACGGCGCAACGCGCTGAAGTGAAGCAATACATTCGTGACGGGTTGAAAGAAGGCGCGATTGGCATCGGCTTCGGCGTCAATTACGTACCCGGCGCGACGCGCGATGAGGTGTTCGAGATATTTCAGATCGCGGCTGAAATGAAAGTGCCGTGTTACGTTCACCTGCGTTTCTTCGGCGCGATTGAACCAGGCTCGGCGCTCGAAGGTTTGCAGGAAGTTTTATCCAACGCGGCGGCGACCGGCGCGGCTTTGCACGTCGTACACATCACCAGCACCTGTTTGCGCGATACGTCAAAGTGTCTGGCGATGATCGAAGGCGCGCGCCGTCGCGGTATGGACGTGACGACCGAAGCTTATCCTTACACCGCCGGGATGACCGGCCTCGAGACGGCGATCTTCGACGAAGGCTGGCGTGAAAAGATGGGAATCAGTTATGGCGACCTGCAATGGGTAGCAACCGGCGAACGGCTGACCGAAGAGAGCTTCAAACGTTATCGAGCGTTGGGCGGATTGACGGTGATTCATTCGATTCCTGAAGAGATTTCGCGATTGGCGGCGGCGCACCCGTTAGTCATCGTAGCGAGCGACGGCTTGTTGACCGCAGGCAAAGGACATCCGCGCGGAGCCGGTTCTTACGCGCGCGTGCTGGGGCGTTACGTGCGTGAACAAAAGCTGCTGAGTTTGAACGACGCAATCAACAAGATGGCGTGGCTGCCTGCGCAACGATTGGAAGCGAGCGTACCAATGATGCGCCGCAAAGGCCGCGTCAAAGTCGGAGCCGATGCCGACCTCGTGTTATTCGATGCCGCGACGGTAAACGATCAGGCGACGTTCGATAATCCCGCGCAATTCTCGAAAGGCATGCAGCACGTGTTGGTGAACGGTACGTTCGTCGTGCGCGAAGGCAAGCTGGTCGAAGGCGTAAAACCCGGCGTAGCGATTCGGCGCTGATCTTTTGCCAATGACAGAAATACATTCGCATCCTTCGCGCGGCTATTGGCTGGTTGCGAGCGCCGCGCTGCTGTGGGGCGCTTCGGGCGTTATCGCGCGTTATCTGTTAGGCCAACAATTTCTACATCCATTCGACCTGCTCGCCTTGCGTACTTGGCTCGCGGGATTGAGTTACCTCACTTGGCTCGCCCTGACCGCGCCGCACTTGTTGCGCGTCGAGCGGCGCGACCTGTGGCGCTTTGCGTTATTCGGCTTGATCGGCTTGGCTTTCAATCAGGCTTGTTATTACCTCGCGTTGCAACGCATCGGCGTAGGCTATGCGTTGTTGTTGCAATACACGATGCCTGCGATGCTGATGGCGTATGGGTTCGTGACGCGCACCGAAATCATTACGCGCCGCAAAGTGTTGGCGGCGGCGCTCACGCTCGCGGGCGCAGCGTTGATGATGGGCGGCGGCGCAGGCGGTTTCGCCGGCGTATCCATCGCCGGTACGTTATTCGCTTTCGGCTCGGCGCTGTGCTTTTGCTTTTACAATCTGGCGGGGCAGCGGCTGTTGCAGCGATACGACGCGCGCACCGTGATCTTGTATGGCTTCCTGTTCGCAGGCTTGCTGTGGCTGTTCGCGCATCCGTTGTGGCAAATCAACTGGACGAGTTTCAACGCGCGCGCCTGGAGCTTGACGTTGTTTATTGCGGTGACGGGTACGGTGTTGCCGTTCGTTTTATATCTCGCTGGGCTGCGCCATCTCGAAGCGAGCCGCGCGGGCGTGACGGCTACGACGGAGCCGGTATTTGCGGCGGCGCTGGCGTGGGCGCTGTTGGGCGAACGCATGCTGCCGTGGCAAATCGCAGGCGGCTTGGCCGTATTAGGCGGCGTCTTGCTGATTCAAACCAAAGGACGACGCGCATGAAAGCGTTACCTTATGTCGCTGTTAAATTCCAATGCCGTTGCGCCATCAGCCTTCCTGTAAGCTATTCTCGCTTCGCGCACTTATCCAAACAGTTTTTTACGTGGCTTTGACAATGGGTTGCAGCGCGCTCGCGCGCGACGTGCGACCCGCCGTTGAAGCCGCTCAACGCAAGGACCGTTTATGGCAGAGAATTTTTCAGGCTTTGGGGGATTTGAAAACAAGAACCCGCTCGCTAGCTTATCGGGTGGCAAGTTCAAGAAACTCGGCTTACTGGCTTTGCTGGTCGTGGGATTGGTGGTGTTACTGGCGACTTTCAGAATCGTACCAGC
>JABFSD010000466.1 GCA_013140935.1 Acidobacteriota bacterium | reverse complement strand
GGTCGGGTTCTGGTTGTTGCTCAAGACGCCCGGCTGGAACAATCCGGTTGAAGGGCCGTAAAAATTTGCGCCGCTCGGTTGTGAGAGCAATTCGTTGCCACTGTGAATGTCGCCGTCAAATTGCCAGCGCAAACCGTAATTCAACGTCAACGACGGGCGAATGCGGAAGCTGTCCTGAAAATAAAGCCCCCAGGTCGTGAAAGCGTAACGCTGCATGCTCTCGGTGAAGGGTTTGTACTCCTTCGTCTTCTCGTCGGCATTCGTGGTGACCGAAACGCTGGTGATGCGTCCGGTCAGCAAGGCGTAAAGATTCAGCGCGTTGTTGATGTCCGTATTGTTAGTGAGATTGAGGCCGGGCAACGCGCCGCGAATGATGTTGTTCATCGGGTCGGCGGCGACTACGCCAAAGTTGTATGACGGAACGCCCGCCGTTGCCCAACTGTGCGAATAAAACGACGTATGCAAAAACGTCCCGCCCATCGTCAACGTGTGGCGGCCTTTGACCCAATTCAAGGTGTCGGTGAATTGGTAAACAGGATTGTTGCGCACGTCCGTCGCTACGTTGGGAATCCAGGCATTGACCAGTGGCGTGTTGATGATGCGGTTGCCGTATTCGGCAAAGCGTTTCGGGTCGGCGTCAATGAAGAAATACTCGCCGTTACTTTGCACGCCGAAGTTAGCGTTGTTGGTCATGTTCGGCCTGATGGTCCAATCCACCGAATTGGTCGCCACGTAAGGCGTGGCCGAAGAGTGGGTGTTTTGAAAAGTGCCATTCACGTTTACGCCGGTGAAATCAAACGGGCTGCCGGGATAAGGCGCGGTGCCGCGTGCGAAATCGCTGCTGCGCAAATTCCATGTGCCGTGCCAGCCTATGTTCGGCTTGATCTGAAAGTCTACGCGCGCCGTCGGGAAAGATTGCATCGTCGTGAGCGACTGTTCCCATTGCATGTTTTGCATGAACTCAGGCGCGACGCCGGGAATATCAATCATTTGAGTGGTGGTGGCTTTGCTTGAATCGTTGATGTTTTTCAAGATGCCCGCCATCGTCGGGTCAACTGTGGCGGTGTGATTCGCTGTACGCGCTACGTTCAACAAGTTCACGGTTTGTTTGGTTCCAGTCGTTGTCAGATAAGTGAAATTTCCCTGTTGTGCCGCTGCGGTCAGAAACGGTGTCGAAAAGGTCGAGGTTGACGGTTGCGGTTGCGCTTCGTAATAGGCATAGAAAAACAGCTTCTTCTTGAGCCGTTGTGAAAACGGTACGAGCGGGCCGCCGAGCGCGCCGACCGGATTGTGATTGCGCGTCTTGTTGCGCGGCAGCCCTTGCAAGTTGCGGAAGAACGAATTGGCGTTGAGGGCTTCGTTGCTGCCTTGATAAAGCACCTTGCCGTGATATTGCTCGGTGCCGCGCTTGGTCGTCATGCGAATTTGCATCGCGCCTTCGCCGCCCGCGTCTGCGCCGAGGCCCGTCGTCGAAACGCTGACTTCTTCAATCGCGTCAATGCGCGCCGGAGCGAAAGCGAAGAAACTGGTGCCGCCGCTCTTGAAGCGCTGCGAGTTGTTATTCATCCCGTCGAGCGTGATGTTGAGCGAAGCGTTGGGCAAGCCGTTGAACGTGCTGTTGCGGTCGCTGGTGCTGCGCGAACTGCCCGCGATCAGCACGGCGAAATTCAAACTGTCGCGTCCGGCAAAAGGCAGGTTTTGTACGAGCTTGTTATTGATCGTCGTACCCACTTCCGCCGTCGTCGTATTGAGTTGCTCAGCGGCGGCGGCAATCTGCACGGTGTCGGTTGCTGCGCCCACCTGCATCTCCACCGAGACGTTCGTCGTGCGTCCCGACTCAACCGTGACGGCGGCAATCACCGTGTTCTGAAAGCCCGTCGCTGCCACCGTCAGCTTGTATGAACCGAATTGCAGGTTGGGGAAAAGAAAGTCGCCGTCGCTCGAAGACACCGTTGTCAGTTCAACGCCGGTGGCGTTATCGGCGACCTTGACCGCAGCGTTGGGTACGACGGCTCCGTTCTGATCGCGCACGATGCCACGAATGCCGGTGGTCGTGATTTGCGCCGTGGCGGAAAGCGCCAGCCCCGTGACCAAGGCAACGAACGTGAAAGCCTGTGCGAGTAATCTGAAATATGCGTTTACCTTCATCCTATCCTCCATTGGGTTGTGGATTCATCGCTTGGGATTGAACCGATAGTTGATCTGCCAAAGCGCTAACGCTTTTATATTAGGACTGTCGAACTGGATGACATGTGCGGAGTAAGCACCCTGCGAGCAAACAAGGTCTTGTATGCGCCTAAGCCGAGTTGAATGTAGTTATGAAAAGTTTCCAGTCGAATGAGACCAGCGAATCATACTGTTTGACGGTCCGTTTGACGGTCGCGGGAAACACATTGTATACAATCTGCAATAGTTAGTTTGAGTCCGCACCAGATACCAATAAACAACTTTTCAAACGCTTTAGCTTTCATTTCTCTTTACGTGCGCATAGGCAGTGATGACCAACCTCATCGCTGCGAGAATTCATTGCAGAGTCGAGACGCAGAGTCGAAAGGAGATGCTGCTATGTCCATGCATTTGCTCCCAGGAAGTTATTACGGCGAAACCTTGCGCCGTCGTCAGGTAGCCGGACTTGAACTGACTGAGCGCGTTTATTCACCGGGCTATCAGACGCCGAAACATACCCACAAACAAGCGTTGTTTTGTTATGTGATGCAAGGCAGTTATACCGAAAATTACGGCGGCAAAGTGAGGGAATGCCACGCTTCGACGTTGCTGTTTCATCCGCCCGGAGAGTTGCACGCCGAACATTTTCACGACGCCGGAGGCCACTCGTTCATTGTCGAGATGACGCCTGACTGGATGGCGCAGACGAAACAACATCTGACCGTCGCAGACAATTCCGCTCATTTTCAGGGCGGTGCCTTTGAGTTGCTTTCGCGCAAACTCTACCGGGAATTTACGCAGCCGGATGAGGCTTCTTCGCTCATCATCGAAGGCGTCGTGATGGAAATGCTGGGCGAAACCGTGCGGCACGCCAACGCGAAGGAATACTGCCATTCGCCGGGTTGGTTGCGGCAAGCCAGAGAGTTGGTACACGAGCGTTTCACAGAAAACCTGACGCTGACCGAAATTGCGGGAAACGTCGGCGTCCATCCGGTGCATCTGGCGCAAACCTTTCGCAAAACCTATCAATGCACCGTCGGAGAGGAAATGCGTAAGCTGCGCATCGAATATGCCTGCCGTGCTTTGGCAAATTCCGATCAACCCATCGTAGAAATTGCGCTGGCAGCGGGCTTTTGCGATCAAAGCCATTTCACCAGAACTTTCAAAAGCGCACTCGGCATCACGCCTTCGCAATATCGTGATGCGCTGCGCGGTGCGTGAAGCCGCCCCTACCTCTTTGCCTTGAGGCTAATCAGATTCAAGCCGGCTTACTGAGATGCAAGACCGTCGGCTTGGCCTTTGCTTAACTGCGAACTCA
>JABFSD010000455.1 GCA_013140935.1 Acidobacteriota bacterium | reverse complement strand
CGGCGGGGCCTTACCGGTGCGACAACGTGCGCATTCGCGCGCAAGCCGTCGCCACCAATCATCCGCCGCACGGAGCCTTTCGCGGCTTCGGTGCGCCACAAAGCATCTTCGCGTTGGAACGACACATGGATAAGGTTGCGCGCGCCGTCGGTTTGTCGCCTGAAGAATTCCGTCGCCGCAATTTTTTGCACGAAGGCGAGGCGACGGCGACGGGACAAGTGATTCGGGAAAAGATCGAGCTTGATGCTTTGCTCAAGCGCGCGTTTGAACTGAGCGACTATCACGCGAAGACGAAAAAATTCGCGGCGTTGAATGCTGTGAATGCGAAAGAGAAAAAAGGCATTGGCTTTGCTTCGTTTCTGCACGGCGCAGGCTTCACGGGGTCAGGCGAAGTCTATCTCTCATCGGTCGTCGGCGTAGAAGCATTGGCAACAGGCCGTGTGCGCATACTCACTGCCAGCACCGAGATTGGGCAAGGTACGACGACGATCTTCTCGCAAATCGTCGCCGATGCGTTGGGCGTTGATTTTGAATCAATCGAACTCGCGCAACCTGATACGGCTTATGTGCCGAACAGCGGCCCCACGGTGGCTTCGCGCACGACGATGGTCGTGGGCAAGCTGGTCGAATCGGCTGCGTTGGGATTGAAACAGACGTTGTTGAGTAGCGGCTTGTTGCAAGCAAGCTATTCGCAGGATGAATTTGTTGCGGCGTGTCGCGCTTACGTTGAGCGTTATGGCGCGTTGCGTTCGTTCAGCAAATACGAACCGCCGCCGAACGTGTTTTGGGACGACGCGAAATATCAGGGCGATGCTTACGGCGCTTATGCATGGGCGGTCTATGTCGCCGAAGTCACGGTTGATCTCGTCACTTACGAAACCCGCGTGGACGATTTCGTCGCGTTGCAGGAAGTCGGCAAAGTCATTCATCCCGTGTTGGCCGCCGGGCAAATCGAAGGCGGCGTGGCGCAGGCGATTGGTTACGCGCTCTATGAAAATGTCGTATGGCGCGAGGGGCGAATGGTGAATAACCAGATGACGAATTACATCATGCCTACGTCGGCTGATTTGCCGCCGATTCGTGTTTACTTTGAAGAGTTGCCTTATGCATACGGGCCGTCCGGCGCGAAAGGTATTGGTGAGTTGCCGATGGATGGGCCTGCGCCGGCGATCTTGAATGCGATTGAAAATGCGACAGGTGTGAGTTTCAACGAGATTCCATTGATGCCTGAAGCGGTGATGAAAGGGCTAACTAACCAATGAAGGTAGACCGCGGATGACGCGGATGCGGCGGATCAAAGCGGATCAAACTATGGTTGCTAACAAGTTTTCGCTTCAATTCACGGTCAACGGCGTTGCGCATTCCGTGCAAGCCTGGCCGATGGCGCGCTTGCTCGACGTATTGCGCGAAGACTTGCGGTTGACTGGTACGAAAGAAGGTTGCGGCGAAGGCGAGTGCGGTGCGTGTTCGGTGATGCTGGATGGCGCGCTGGTCAACAGTTGTCTCGTACCGGCGGCACAGGCGGCGAATGCCAATATCACTACGATTGAGGGCGTAGCCGATGGCGACAAGTTGCACGCCGTACAGCAAGCCTTCATCGAATGCGGCGGCGCGCAATGCGGCATCTGTACGCCGGGGATGGTGCTGGCGGCAGTGGCGTTGCTGGAACAAAATCCGCAGCCAACGATGGAAGACATTCGCAATGGTTTGGCAGGGAATCTGTGCCGCTGCACCGGCTATATGAAAATTTTCGAGTCGGTGGTCAGAGCTTGCCAGCAAGGTTGAATCACGATGCGCGCTTATTTACCTGATTATGAAATGCGAGTTCCGGCCACACTGGCCGAAGCATTGGCGCTGCTCGCCGAAGCGCCCGACGTATGGCAGCCTTTCGCGGGCGGAACCGACCTTATGGTCTTGCTCGAAGCGGGCAAGCTCAATCACCAACAATTCATTAGCCTCTGGCACTTGCCCGAATTGCGCGGCATCGCACTGACGGACGAACACATCACGCTCGGCGCGTTGACCACTTACACGCAAGTGCAAGCGCACGACGTGCTACGCGCCGAGTTCCCGCTGCTGTGCGACGCTGCCAGTCTCACCGGCAGCGTCGCCATTCAAAATCGCGGCACGCTGGGCGGCAACATTGCGAATGCTTCACCCGCGGCTGATTCGCTGCCTGCGTTATTGGTTTATGAAGCTGAGCTCGAATTGGTTTCAACGCAAGGTTCGCGTTGGGTGCGCTATCAAGACTTTCATACGGGTTACAAAACGACGCTGATGCGCAACGATGAATTGATTCGTGCGATTCGCCTACCGCGTCTGACGCTGCGCACGACGGCGGGTTGGCGGCAACATTCGCGCAAGGTCGGTACGCGCAAGGCGCAGGCGATTTCGAAAGTTTGTTTCGCCGCATTGGCGCAACGCGATAGCACCGCCATCCGCGACATTCGCCTCGCTTATGGCAGCGTAGCTCCTACGCCGATACGTGTTACACAAACGGAAGCGGCGTTACGCGGACGGACGCTCGACGCCACGACGATCAAAGCCGCGCGCGTCGCACTGGCGGCGGAATTGAAACCGATTGATGACGTGCGTTCGACCGCCGCTTATCGCGCGCAAGTAGCTGCGAATTTGTTGGCTGAATTTTTAGAAAACCTGCTCATCCATTGAATCGAAAGGATCGCCCTTCATCTGTGTCTGACGACAAGCCCATCAACTCCACCAACGACCCGCAAGCGCAAATCAATGCTTTGTACCGGTATCTGCTTGAGCGTAAGCCGAATGCGCTGGAAGAGGCGCTGCCGCTGCTCAATGCGCAGCCGCGTCGGCCCGAAGTGTTGTTGCTGACGATCATCGCCGCCTTGCTGGATGAACGCCCCGATCAGGCGTTGCATTATGTCGAACGATTCACCAAGACTTGGCAGCAACTGGGAGCGGAAGCGGATTTGTTGCGCGCCATTGCCTACGCGCAGCAAGAGCATTGGACGCGAGCCGCGCAGATCGGCGCACAAGTCGGCTGGCAAAAACTTTATGGCGCGTTCATGCAGTTGCCCGGCGGTTGGAGCTGGCGCACCTGGGCGCACGGTTGGGTGAGGAAGATCGAACAAAGAGAAGCCAAAGAAAAACGCGAGGCTTTGGCGAAAGAACGCGCCGCCGCCCGCGCTGCGCTCAAGGCCGCTGAGAAAGCGAAAGCGAAAGCGGCGGCGGCTGCCGAAAAAGAGGCGGCGAAAAAGAAGGCGGAAGCCGAAGCGCCCACCGTGCCCGCTCTGCCGCGTTATGACTTGCGCATTCCGCTCGCCGTCGAATTGCCCGCTACGCTCGAAGCCACGTTCGCCAACCTGCAAGCCCGCGAAAATCTATCCGCCAACACCGAATGCCAAGCCTTTCGCTTGCGGCACGAACTGGCGCAACTGGGCTTGTTGCAGGGCTTCGACGAATTGCTGTGTCTCGAGACGCTGCACGAGGTCGAAACGTTTTGGTATCAGATCGAAAC
>JABFSD010000653.1 GCA_013140935.1 Acidobacteriota bacterium | reverse complement strand
TTTCGTGCCTATCGGCTCGAACGGTTTTTATCCGCGCAAAGGCAAGCGCGCGCGTTTCGATCAACAGCCGGTCGAAGCGCAAGTGACGGTTTCGGCTTCGCTCGAAGCCTATCGCATCACGGGCGACAAACGCTGGCGCAACGACGCGCGCCGCGCCTTTCAGTGGTTTCTCGGACGCAACGATTTGAACCGTACGATCTATGACCCGACCACCGGCGGATGCCGCGACGGCTTGCATTCAGACCGCACCAACGAAAATCAGGGCGCTGAATCTACGCTGGCTTTTTTGCAATCTTTGTTGGAATTGCGTTTGGCTGAAAACGCGCTGCAAACCGTAGGAAGTGAAAAGTTAAAAGTGAATAGTGAAGCGTGAGCCGCAGTCACGGCGAGAAAAAGTCTTTTCGCTTTCACCTTCACTTTTAACTGTTCACTTTTAACTCTTCTTATGAATAACCAAGCTGCTGAACTCTTTCGCCGCCACAAACTCAATCCGATTTTGACGGCGAACGACTGGCCTTATCCGATCAACAGCGTATTCAACCCGGCGGCGGCGTTGTTGCCCGACGGCACGACGCTGTTGTTGTGTCGCGTCGAAGACCGGCGTGGGCATTCGCATCTGACCATCGCGCGTTCGTCCAACGGCGTTGACGATTGGCAAATTGATGCTGAACCGACTATGCCCGCCGAACCCGACAAGTACCCCGAAGAGTTGTGGGGCATCGAAGACCCGCGCATCACGTTTATCCCCGAACTGAAAAAATACGCGATTGTTTATACGGCTTATACGCACGAAGGCCCCGGCGTGGCGCTGGCGTTCACCGAAGACTTCCGCTCGTTTGAACGTTACGGCGTCATCATGCCGCCCGAAGACAAAGATGCAGCGTTGTTGCCGCATCGCATCGGCGGCAACTGGGCGTTGATTCATCGTCCGGTCAGCGCCCCGCGTGCGCATATGTGGATCAGTTATTCGCCCGACCTGCTGCATTGGGGCAGCCACAAATTGATGATGGAAGCGCGGCGCGGCGCGTGGTGGGACGCCAACAAGATCGGACTTTCGCCGCCGCCTATTGAGACGAAGCACGGCTGGCTGGTGATTTATCACGGCGTAAAACATACGGCGGCAGGCTGTATCTATCGCCTCGGCCTCGCGCTGTTTGATTTGAATTCGCCAGAGCGTTGCATCAAGCGCGGCGACGAATGGGTCTTCGGCCCCACTGAACCTTACGAACAGCACGGCGACGTAGGCAACGTCGTTTTCCCGTGCGGTTACACGGTTGGCGCTGATGGCGACACGATTCACCTTTATTACGGCGCGGCTGACACGAGCATCGGCTTGGCGACCGGCAGTTTGAGCGCACTGCTCGAATGGCTTGAGCGCAACGGTTAACGCATTTCCCAACCTGCTCCGAATTTCTTTCCGAACTGTGCCTTATTGAACAGCCGCAAGTTTCAGCCTGACCGATCATCACATCGCAGAAGTAGCACAGACTGAAGTCTGTGCTACGGCTAAAGGAAAAAACTATGTCAATCATTACGTGGATCGTACTGGGGCTGATCGCGGGATTCATCACCAGCAAGTTAATCAACAAAACGGGGGAAGGTCTTGTGATGGATGTCGTATTAGGAATTTGCGGCGCCGTGGTCGGCGGCGAAATCTTTAACAGATTGGGCATGACCGGCGTAACGGGGTTCAATATCTGGAGCCTGCTCGTCGCCGTCAGCGGCGCTGCGCTGCTTTTAATCGGCTATCACGCTTTGCAAGGAACGCTCAAGCGGGCTGGCTGAACCACCACTCATCTCAGCTAATCGCAGGAGAACCAATGGAACTAAAAATACACAACCAATCGCAACCATTACCACCCATCGGAACCGCTACGGTCGGAGCCGCCACCGCCGCCGCACGCGCGCTTTCGGCTGATGCGCAAGCCGTCGCCGACAAGGTGAGCGAGGCGGCGCACGTCGTCAGCGAGCGCGGCACCGAAGCCATCAAGCAAGCAAAACAACAAGTCAGCGAAGCTTATGAGCAAACCAGTCAGCGCGTGAGCGAACAATACGGGAAGGCAGTTGAATACGGCCAAGAGAACCCCGGCCTCACGACCTTGATCGCCATGGGCGTCGGCGTAGCTATCGGTCTGTTGTTGGCGAGCAGCGTGAGCGCCTTACGCAGCCGCGTGTCGAGCTAACGCCTTACCTATTGAATAACGCGAAGGGCAATCCGACGACGGCTGGATTGCCCTTTTGTGCATCTCCAGTCTTTCAGCCACGCCAATAACTTTTCCCACTTGGTTCATTACTGCACAGCAATCTTTTCCCTCTGGGCTGAAGATGCTGGCACTCCCTTCGTTCGGCAAGCAGAAAACACTGGCGGCGAATTCTCGCCCGCCCTACGTCTGCGAACGAGCAGGGAGACGAATTTCTCGAAAGGAAAATCATGAAACATAAATCAATTATCCAAGGGGCAACGGCCTTCTGCCTGGCGCTCACGATCAGCTTCGTCGCACCACGGGCCGCGCACGGGCAAATGAAAATCAAAGACGAGGTGAGCCAGTCAGAAAAGGCCGCGCGCGTTTTCAAAGAAATTATGAACACGCCTGACAAAGGCATTCCGCAGGAATTGGTCGAGCGCGCTGAATGCGTCGCGGTCTTCCCTTCCGTACTCAAAGCCGGATTCATCATCGGCGGACGCGGCGGACGCGGCGTCGCCAGTTGCCGCACGACTAAGGGTTGGAGCGCACCCGCCTTTTTCAATTTGGGCGGCGGCAGCTTCGGTTTGCAGATCGGCGCGCAATCCACTGACTTCGTGATGCTATTTATGAATAAAGAAGGAATGAACAGCTTGCTCTCAGACAGCTTCACACTGGGCGGCGACGCTTCGGTGGCGGCTGGCCCGGTCGGACGGCAAGCGGGCGCTTCGACCGATCTCAAGATGAATGCACAGATTCTTTCTTACTCGCGCAGCAAGGGGTTGTTCGCCGGACTCGAACTCAAAGGCGTCGTCATCAAACCGGACAAAGACGATATGCGCGATGTTTACGGCGCGAACGTGACCGCCAAAGAGGTGTTGCAAGGCAGCGAGGTTACTCCGCCCCTTTCGGTGCAGGCTTTCCCGATGGCGCTCGGACGCTATTCGGTACGCCTCGCCGAAAAGTAATTACAGGTTCTCAAGCGCTACCTCACCGAGGCGGCGAACTAACGCCGGGCATGCCTTCGAGAAGTACCACGAGCATGCTTCGGTTGAGTGAATGATGACGCTGCGGGTTTGCCCTGACACCCGCAGCAAAGAGGAGAAGAGCAAATGAAAATTACCAGATTGATGATTGCCAGCGCGCTGTCTTTATTGACACTTGCTGGCGCGGTTTCAGCGCAAACGGTCGACGTCACCACGCCTATGCCTTTACCCATTCAAGGGGTTCCGGCCAAACGTCAATTGATGGCGGTCAAATATAGCGAAAACAAGCAAACGTCCGTCACGATGGCAGGAACGGCTATCGCCC
>JABFSD010000365.1 GCA_013140935.1 Acidobacteriota bacterium | reverse complement strand
TACGGCCACAGGCAACAACGACGCCGCCACGGTTACGCGGTTCGTCACGCGTGCCGATCTGGCTGCCGCGCTGCGCGTCGAAGGCCGCAATCCTACGCTCGAAGCCGATTTGCTGACCTATACGCTGACGACCACCAATGCCGGCCCCAGCGTGGCGTTGGCTGTCGTCGCGGCTTCCAAACTTTCACCGGGTCTGGTCATTACCGAATGCACACCGCTGGTGAGCGGACAATGCATTCCCACAGCGGACGGCGTGAACGTGACCTATCCGAGTTTGAATGCGGCGGCCACCGCGACGGTGCGCATCGTGGCGAAAGTCGTAGGCGCGCAGGTGCAAGGCGCGACGCTCACGCACCACGTGAACGTTTCGACGACCACCACCGATCCGGCGCTGACCAATAACATTGTCAGCGTGTCGGTCGCGGCCGCCCCCGCGCAGATGAAACTCACGATTGACGGCGGCAAAACACAATTCGATTTTGCGGCGCTGGCGGCCATGCGCGTGATTGCCACCAATCTGCCTTCGCAACTTTTCACGGTGCAAAATCTGGGCGTGGCCCAACTCGAACTGAATCTGACCGTGCGTCGCACCGGCACTGAAGTCACCAGCGGCAAGATCGGCAATGCCGACGACCTTGGCACGTTTCCGCTGTATTTATTGCCTGAAACCACCGGCAGCGAAGCGGCGGTGACGAATCCGGTCAAGATCAATGGCGGCGTCACGCGGCGCTTCCGGCTGGTCTATCAACCGCTGTTGCCGCCGGTCGTGAATAAGACGACCAATCTCGCTGCGTCAGAAGCCGTGGCAGAGAACCTCACGTCGGGCGTGACGATTACGCCCAACGTAGGCACGGCGCAAACGATTCCGATCACGGCACGCACGTTGACGCAAGTGAGTTTCATTCATCCGACGTTGCCGCGTCAGGCTCCGTTGGCAACGATTGCTAAAAATGGACAGAACGAACACGTCGTCACGTTCTCGGCGCACGACACCAATGGCGACGTGAGTTCGGTGAGTTATCAGTTTTTAGACAAGTCCGACGTGCCGGTGGGCGCTCCGACGAGCTTCCCGCTGACCGATGAACTCACGGCGATGAATCTGGTGAAAGGGCAGAGCTTCACCAACGTGCGGCGCTTTGCCAATGCGAGCGCGCGTCCGACGATCCATCGGGTGCGCATTACGCTCACCGACCGCACCGGCACGGCGACGCTGTTGTCTGCGCCGTTGCCGCCGCCTACGCGCCTCACGACGGTGTCGGCGGCGAGTTATAAAGCCGAAGCCATCACCAACGGCGCGATTGTCGCAGCCTTCGGCACAGACCTCGCAACCGGCGTATTCATCGGCAAGACCGTGCCGCTGCCGACCGACCTGGGCGGCACGAAAGTTACAGTGACTGATGCGAATGGCACGGCGCGTTTGGCTCCGTTGTTTTTCGTTTCGTCGGGACAGATCAATTACCTGATTCCCGAAGCGACCGCCGTGGGAACCGCGACCGTCAAGGTCGAGAGCGGCAGCGGCGCGGAAGCGGAAGGCACGATTGCCGTAGCCAAAGTCGGGCCATCGCTTTTCACGGTGAACGCTACCGGCGCAGGGTTGCCTTCGGGCGTCTTGTTGCGCATCAAGGCTGACGGCACGTTGCTTTACGAACCCATTGCGCGTTACGACACGACGACCGCGAAATTCGTCGGCGTACCGATTGATTTCGGCACCGTGACGGGGGCGAATGCCGATAAGCTTTACCTGATTCTGTTTGGCACGGGCTTCCGTGGAAATGCAGGTTTGACGGGCATCACGGCGAAGGCCGTGAACACCGGCACGACGAACTCGAATCCGGTGACGTTGCCCGTGCTTTACGCGGGAACCCAGGGCGGGTTGATCGGCCTCGATCAATTAAACCTGCAATTGCCCACTACGCTGAAAGGACGCAACATCGTAGACCTTCAGGTCGTGGTGGAAAGCAAAGCCGCCAACACCGTGATGGTTACCATGAAGTAAGCAGCTTCATTCAAAAACAGTGGGAGAAGTGAAGAACGGGAAGCGGTTAGACGACAAACTGCTTCCCGTTTGTGCGTTTTTCCACCCAACTGAAAGGCCAGCCGTCCAATGCCGCTCGCAAGGCTTGATCTTAGCCACACAAATAAAGACAATGCGATTGGGCGGAAGTGAAGAATCAAAACATCACCGAAGCTCAAGCAGCATTGCTGGTTACGCAGAGGCTTTAAGCAGTATCACAGCCGTATCTCAAATCAGCACAATGACAGCACACAAGTGACAGTTGTCCCCATTTTTCGGTCGTGCGCCGCGAGAGCGTTCGATTCAGACACACATCATTTTCTCGATTCGTTCCGTCATCCGAATAATCATGCGCATTGGTCAATAAGAACTCATGCGATCCCCCGCACAGCCTGCGCATTTCATTACCCCACCCAAGTGTAAGCGCGCAGTGTTGGCAGGCGCTGTTTCAGTTTTAAGGAGGAAGCCAGTGAATTTTCAGAAGTCAGCCGCGAACTTCTATCTATGTTGGCAACGTTGGCAGAAGAGTTTATCCGTATTGGCGGTGTCAGCCGTATTGCTGATGGTGGCCTTGTGGTCGCATTACGGTCGTAGTGCCGCCGCGCAATTTATTCCGCCCTATCGTCAGGGCGATATTTTCGTCTCGACGCTGGATGGGACGATTTATCGCTATGACCAGCCGACCGGCATATTGTTGCAAACGCTCGACACGGGCACCCGGCGCTTTATGTCGGGCCTGGCTTTCGACAAGCAGGCCAATCTTTACGCCACGCTGTTCAGCGCGGAACGCGTCGTGAAATTCGATGCGAACGCCAATCTGCTCGGCAATTTCGGCTCCGGTTATGGGCGCTTTCCCAAATCCATCATTCTCGACCCTGAGGGCAACGTATACGTCGGCTCGGTGGATGGCGATAACGACGTGCTGAAGTTCAGCCCGTCGGGCGTGTTACTCGACCGCTATGACCTGCAAACCGAATTGCGCGGCGCTGACTGGATTGATCTCGCCGGAGACCGATGCACTCTCTATTACACCTCGGAAGGCACGAGCGTGAAGCGCTTCAATATCTGCACCAAACAGCAACTGCCTGATTTCGTCAGGAACCTGCCTTATCTGGGCGTGCAAGGCATTCGCCTGTTGCCCGATGGCGGCATGCTCGTGGCCGACAACGATGAAATCCTGCGCTTGAACGCAAGCGGCGCGATTGTGCGGCGTTATGACGTAGCCGGTATCAATTGCTGGTTCACGATGAATCTGAACGCCGACAACAAAACGTTTTGGAGCATTGATTACGACACGGGTTACATTCACAAATTCGATCTCGAAAGCGGCGCGGTGCTCACTACGATTTATACCTGGCAGCGTTTGATGGGACTGGCAATTCTCGGCGAAATCACCGCCGCGCCTACGCCTACGCCGGTTTCGACCGCGACGCCTACGCCGACTGCCACGCCTACGCCGACCCCGACGCCGCTGGCGGCGG
>JABFSD010000026.1 GCA_013140935.1 Acidobacteriota bacterium | reverse complement strand
CGCGTGTGCCTGTCGTTGTTGCGCGTAATCCATCAACAAGCCGGTGAAACTTTCTATGACGAGGTTGCCGCACGACGCAGGTAGTGCGTTTTGCAACAAGCCCGTGCGCTCTTCCAGCGAAAAGAACGACTGCTTGTTCGGATTCACGATGATCGCCACGATCAATTCATCGAACAGACGACTGGCGCGTTCGATCACGTCGAAATGTCCGCAGGTAGGTGGATCGAATGAACCCGGATAAATAGCGCGTCGCGTCACGTTGGTCAGTTCCCTTCTTCAGTATTGCAGCGATAAAAACTCAATTGCGTTTCGCCCTGCGGCAATTCACGAAAGCGCGACAAGGCTCCATACGATTCCGGCAACGGCGATGAGCGGCGATGCTCAACGAGCAGCCAACCGTCAGCCGCGAGCAACCGGCTCTTGGCGATCAGCCACAACACGGGCGAATAAACTTCAGCGTCATAAGGCGGATCGAAATACATCAAGTCGAATTGCGCGCCGTGTTCGCCGAGGTATTTCAACGCCGTCAACGCATCGCGGTTGATGACTCGCACGCTATCAATGATGCCGCAATGTTTCAGATTGTCGCTGATCGTCTGATGTGCGCGGCGATTCTGTTCGATGAACGTCACGAAAGCCGCTCCGCGCGACAACGCCTCGATGCCCATCGCGCCGGAGCCTGCGCACAAATCCAACACGCGCGCCTCCACGATGCGCGGAGCCAGAATGTTAAACACCGTCTCGCGCAAACGATCTGACGTTGGCCGCACCTGCAAGCCGTCCAACGTTTTCAAACGGCGGCCTTTGTATTGTCCGGCAATGATTCTCATAAGAAAGTGAAAAGTGAAAAGTGATAGCGGGTAGTGAGAAATAAAGGCGATTGGACTAAATGAATTTTTGATGCGGAATTTCAGCTAAACACTTTTCACTTTTCACTTTTCACTTTCTTTCATATCCATTCGGATGCGCCTGATGCCAGCGCCACGCCGAAGCGATGATGTTGTCGAGTTCGCTGTGGCGCGGATGCCAGCCGAGCGTGAGATGCGCTTGATCGGCGCTGGCGATCAACACAGGCGGATCGCCGGGACGACGCTCGGCAGATTCGGTCTGGATGTTTACGCCCGTGACTTGGCGCGCCATCTCTACGACCTCGGCGACGGAATAGCCGTTGCCGTAGCCCAGATTAAGAATGCAGCTTTCTTTCTCGATGGCCGTGAGCGCGAGGATGTGCGCTTCGGCCAGATCAATCACGTGAATGTAATCGCGGATGCAGGTCTTATCGGGCGTCGGATAGTCTTCGCCAAAAATTCGCACGTGATCGGCTTGTCCGGCGGCGACGCGCAAGACCAGCGGAATGATGTGCGATTCGGGCGTATGGTCTTCGCCGCAACGTTCGGTCGCGCCGGCGGCGTTGAAATAACGCAAGCTCGCGTAATGCAAACCATACGCGCCGCCATACCAACGCAAGGCGCGCTCAAAAGCCAGCTTGGCTTCGCCGTAAGGGTTGATCGGATTCGTCGGCGTCGCTTCGGTGATCGGAATCTTGGCGGGCAAGCCATAGACCGCGCAGGTCGAGGAATATACGAGCCGCTTGACGCCTGCACCAAGCATGGCATCGAGCAGCGTGACGCCGTTGACGACGTTGTTTTGATAATAGGCATGCGGGTCGGTGACCGATTCGCCGACGAGGCTCGAAGCTGCCATATGAATGACGGCTTCGATTTGATTTTCGATCAGCGTGCGACCGAGCTTGTCGCGTTCGGCGAGATCGCCCAACACGAACCGCGCAGGCGCGACGACGGCGTCACGGTGACCGCGACTGAGGTTGTCATAAACAACGGCGTCATGTCCGTAATGCAACAGTTGTTCGACGACGACGCTGCCGATGTAACCGGCTCCGCCCGTGACCAGCACTTTCATTCAGTGTTTTCCTTTTTTATGTGAGTGCGTTGGTAAATCAGCGCGGGCAGTATGGCAAAGAAACCCGTAGCAGAAAACCCCTTGCCCTAATGAAAAAGGGATGGTTGCCCATCCCTTTTGCTATCGAAGTATTCAGCGCGCGCACGCCGTCGTCATTGCGATTGTTGATTCGCCTTTGGAGTACGATCAACCGGTTTGATGCCGCCGAAACAAGCGCCCCCACTGGGCTTGGAAGGATCAGGGAACCAGATGCCGCCATCAGGACAGCGCGTTACCGGCGGCGCCGTTTGCTGTGTGCCATTGAAAAACGGCGTAATGAAACCACCCGCGAGAACAATGCCGCCCGCAAAAAACAACCCTTTGTCATATTGTTCGATGTCGAGCATCGTGCGAATCATACGATCTTTGCTGCGGCTCACGACGCCGACAATCGGGCCTTTTTCAGTCTTCAATCCGCCGAAGGCCGAATCGTTGTTTCCGGCATTCGGGTCAGTGGGCGAAGGGTTGAGCAAGCTCGGCGTTTGCACGCCGGTTTGCGAGCCTAAGCCGACGTTCGCTAAATTCACCTGGGCGGCGTGTTGCTGCAAAATCCCCAGCATCTGGTTGATGCGCGACACCAGCACCGGATTGTCCTGCTTTTTCTGCGCATAGGCTTGCAGCGCCTGCACCATTTCGGAAATCACGGGATCGAACCGATGCACGTTGCGCCAATTCGATTTGCCGGGCGTGCAAGGCAACATCGGATCGCAGAGCGCGTGCGCCCGCAAAAATCGCACTTTCTTCACGCCGGTATTGACGCCTTCTACCAACTCTTCGAGTGAATTAGGCAGTTGGTTGCCACGCACTTGCTGATAAGCCTGCAAGGCGACAGCGATTTGCTGGCCGCGCCAGAGCAACTCCGCCTCGCGTTCGCGTTGCGACTCAAAGGCGACTTGCGGCGCGGCTTGGCCTAATCCAATGACGGCAATCGTCAGCGTCGCCATCAAACCGGCAATCATTGCATAACCACGTTCTTTAAGGGTGTGTGGCAGTTTTTGTTTACCTTGCATAACGTTACTCCGTTAAGGGTTTGCGCCGTCGGGCGAAAAAGGAACCGTATGCGATACCTTGATGTCGTTGTCGAAGATTTCCATCTTCTGCGGCGTAATGCTCACGATCTTCCATTTCTTGCCCGTGCCATAAGACTTGCCTTCTTCGACGTTGAATGGGTCATCGTCAGAGTCGGGTTTGAGTACGCCGATCTTAGCCTGACGGCTTACGATCAAGCCGACATAGCGATAAGGCGGCTTGGGCGGTTCAGCCACACTGAGCGACAACTGGTTGGAATGCCGCTGCGCATTACTGACGCTGCGCACCATCACACCCAAGTTACCGGGATTGCGAATCGCTTCCGCCGAAACTCTCACCTTGAGGTGCGATTCGTCCAGAATGGTCGTCTGGGCTTCGCGGCCTTCGATGTAGGCGCGGTCACCTTCCTGAAATTTCAAGGCGGTGACAGTCATATCGAAATCGCCCGTGCGTCCGATGACGCCCGTCGGCTGAACGCCTACCAAAACGATTTCGGGTGTCGGTACAGGTG
>JABFSD010000358.1 GCA_013140935.1 Acidobacteriota bacterium | reverse complement strand
GGCCAGTGGCCCCTGAAAAGAAGTGAGCCGCGTGGGGTCTTCTCCGCCATTGCCGCATACCCATATTTCGTCGCTGCCGGAACGATTGGAGACGAAAACAATTTTTTTGCCGTCGGGCGAATAGCGCGGACTGGTTTCAGCAGCCGTCGAGGCAATCAGACTGGTGGCGGAGCCAGTCGCCTTGCCGTCTTTTGTGCGTACTTGAAAAATGTCAGTGTTGTCGGTGTTGCGCGCCCAGGCAAGGCGCTTGCCGTGTTCTGAATAAACAGGGTATTGCGCTTCGTTGCCGGCAAATTGCAGCAGTTGCGCACGCCCTCCGGCAGCAGGAAGTCTGAACAAGCTGCTTTTGCCGCTGTACCTGGAAGAATAAACGATTTCACTTCCCTGATTCGCCCAAGTGAGGTTGCTGATGCCTTCGCCGCTGTGGGTTAGTTGACGAGGCTCGCCGTCATTGACGGAAACGATGAAAAGTTCGCCTGCCGCCGCGCTCAACAACCGTACGAAAGCGATTTGGCTGCCATCAGGAGAAAACATCGGACTGCAATCACCAATGACCGAAACGGGCGGCGTGGTTAAGCGGCGTTTTTCTCCGGTTTCAGGCGAAAGCAGGTAAAGGCTTAACGGTTCCTGACCGGTAGCTTTATCAGTAATGACCAGCCATTTTCCCGTGGACGACCAGTGCAGCCAGGTGTGCGGCCCAAGCCCTGTACGATGGGGCGATACCTCTGTCAGCTTACGCTCAGTGCCGCCTAACGCCGGAATCACAAAGATGCCATCGCCATCGTTCGCGCTGCGGTAAAAAGCTAGCGCACGTCCTTGCGGCCCCCACGTCGGATTCGATTCATCTCCAGCGTGATTCGTCAATTGAATGACATTGCCGCCTTCCACCATCCGCAGGTAAATATCCAGATTGGCGGTGTCTTCCTTGCTCCAGACAAATGCGAGTTGATTGCCGTCAGGCGAGAAAGCCGATTGCGTTTCGCGCCCCGGATAAGTGGTCAAGGGAAGCGTATTGACAGCGAACGAATCATTGCCAGTCGCACCTTCAGCATTCGGAGCTTTGAATAAATAGAGATATAGCCCGGCCAAGCTGCCCAAGAGCGTCAGTGCCAGCACACACAATATAGCTATCCAAAGCGCCGGACGTTGACGCGCATATTGCCAAAACCGCTTGGGTGCTACTTCTGATTTCGAAGAAACCGCATCATCATCAGACAGAAGTTTAATTTCAGTCGGAACAGCGGCAACCTGTTTAATGATAGAGTCTGGCAGTTCAACAGCAGTCACGGGTGCGACAAAACGGTAACCGTGCCGCGGCAGTGTTTCGATAAATTGTGCCTCGGTCGAGCCGTCGGCTAAGGCTTTTCTCAAGGCGGAAATATGTACGTTGAGATTGGCCTCTTCGACGATTGAATGCGGCCAGAGCGTGCGGTGCAAATCTTCGCGCGTCATGGGCTGACCCGCGTTGCGCACCAGCAAAAATAGCAGTTCAAATTCTTTCGGCGGGAGCGCAACTGATTCGTTTTCTCGATAAAGCCGCCGCTCATTCGGCATCAACCGAAAGTGACCGAACTCGTATTGCTGATTCGCATGCTGCTCCATAAATATAGTTTTTACTTAAACTTAAGGTATGTCTTTACTGAAACTTTAGCTTGGCTAAAGTACTTGTGCCGCCATACTATGGCTAATGACTACTGCACTTCTATCCATCTTGCTTGCTTTGCTGGGAAATCTTAAATCAACCAAGAAGTGGCGAACAACGACCACTTCAAAAGCAGGGAAGATTCAAAAGTGGTAATAACTCTGAGACGGTCAAACTAGAACCCGCCGCATATCTGAAACCGGTGGCGTTACCAGCACAGAGCCATCATCACTTTTGAAGCCTTCTTGCACAACTGCCAAGCGTGGCACGGTCTTCCATGTTTTGTATTTGGTTTTGTATTTGGTTTTGTATTTGGAAGACCTTGCTCGCGTGCGTAGCAACCTAATCTCTCGGTTGGCTAAATTGTCTTCTGAGTCATTGGGTCACCAATCTTGAATCGTCTAGCCTAGCGTTGGCATGACAATCATTTCACCGTTTTTCCAGTAAGAAGGGGAATCTCATTATGTTACATCACACAGGAATGCGTTTGGCGCTGTTGGCTTGTTTCCTTATGGTTGGATTCGTGCCAATTAGCGCGCAGCAATTCAATGGCACCTTACGTGGCACAGCGCGTGACTCAGCCGGAGCCGTCGTGCCCGGCGCTGAAGTCACGATTACCAATCAGAACACTGGCATCACAGTGAATACGACAACCAATAGCGAAGGCAATTACATTGCGCCGCAATTGCTGCCGGGTACTTACAAAATTACGGTCAAAAAAGCCGGCTTCAAGTCTGCCGCGCTCAGCGACGTGAAATTGGACGTGCAACAAATTCGTGAAGCCGATGTCACGCTTGACGTAGGCCAGGCGACGGAAACCGTCACGGTCTCGGCTTCGGGTACGTCAGCCATCGAGACGACGAGTCCGACCATCTCGCAAACCATCGAGAACAAACGCATCGTGGATTTGCCACTCAACGGACGCAATCCGTTTTCGCTGGCAACGCTGAGTCCGGGCGTGATTCCGGGGCCGGGTTCTTCGCCCTTCATCAGCGGCGGACGCAATGCCACCAGCGAAGTCACCATTGACGGCATCTCGAATGTGAATGCCGAGAACAACGTTTCGATTCTGGATTTGAATTACACGCCGTCGGTTGACGCCGTGCAGGAATTCAGCGTGCAAACCAATTCGGTCAGCGCCGAGTTCGGTCGGTTGGGCGGGGGCGTGATCAATCTCGTCACCAAAAACGGCACGAATACATTTCATTGGACGGCGTTTGAATTCCATCGCAACAGCGCACTCGACGCGACCAACTTTTTCACCAATGGCGCCGGACAACGCAAAGGCAGTTTCAAACGCAATCAATTCGGCGGCAACGTCGGCGGGCCAGTGTTCAAAGACAAAACGTTTTTCTTCGTCAATTACGAAGGCAATCGGCAAGGCACGGCCAGCCCAGCGACGTTTACCGTACCGTTGCCCGAATGGCGGCGCGGCGATTTCTCAAATCTGCGCAATGCCAACGGACAGCCGATCATCATTTACGACCCGTTGACGACGAAGGCCGACCCGAATGCGGCGGGACGCTTCACGCGCGATCCATTCCCCAACAACATCATTCCGACCAACCGCATCAACGCGATTGCGCGCAATATCATGCAATACTGGCCGCTGCCCAACGTCGCGCCGACCAATGTCAATACGCAGCAAAACAATTTCTTCGCCACTGGTACGAACATCAACCGCGGCAATCAGATTGATTCGCGCGTAGACCACAACTTCAGCCAGAACTGGCGCACCTTCGTGCGTTATTCGATGGCCTTCAAAGGCAGCAGCGACCCGTTCAATCATTACGCCAATCTGGCGACGCCGAATAATGCGGGGCCGACTACGAGTGGTGCGCGTTCGGTGGCCGTAGAC
>JABFSD010000922.1 GCA_013140935.1 Acidobacteriota bacterium | reverse complement strand
ACACACATGGGCTTAGGCCCGAAACGCATCGTGCTGACCGATGACGGATTCGGCATGCCCGCGCCTTATTCGATCACAGACAACGGCGATTCGTTTCTGGATGCGACCGACATGGTTTTCGTAGATGCGATCTCGACCGGATACAGTCGTCCCGCGCCCGGCGAAAACACGGCGCAGTTTTACGGCGTAGAGCAGGACGCCACCTGGTTCGCCGATTTCATCTATCAATACATCACGCGCAACGAACGCTGGGCTTCGCCGAAGTTTTTGATCGGCGAGAGCTACGGCACGACGCGCTCGGCGCAGCTTTCTTATACCTTGCAACGTCGCCATCAGATTTACCTCAACGGCGTCGCGCTGCTGTCTGCCGTAGGCTTCGGCAACTGGGGCGCGGATGATCGTACGATTTTCTTTTTGCCGACGCTGATCTCTTCGGCGTGGTACCACAAGCTGCTTGCGCCCGATTTGCAAAAACTCAGCGCCGCTGAAATTGCACAGAGATCCCGTCAATTCGCGCACGGAGAATATGCCGCCGCGCTCGAAAAAGGTGACGAAATCACGCCCGCTGAAAAGCAAAAAGTCGTTAAGGAACTCGCACGCCTGACGGCACTCTCACCGCAATACCTCGAACAGACCAATTTGCGCATCAGTCCTTTCCGCTGGTTCAAAGAATTGTTACGCGACAAGCGCCAAACCATAGGCCGCATTGATTCACGCTTTTTAGGGATGGACGCGGACGCCGCTGGTGAACGTTATGAATACGACGCGAGCCTGGCCTCGTATGACGGCTCTTACGTAGCAATGTTTCAGGATTACGTGCGCCGCGAACTGAAGTGGAATACGGAGATGTATTACACGCTGTCAGGCCGCGTGCAGCCCTGGGATCAAGGCCAGCCCGGTGCGCCTGCCGAGAACTTGCGGATGGCGATGACGCAGCAAGGCCAGTTAAAGCTGTTGGTCATCAGCGGCTATTACGACGTAGCCACGCCTTACAACGGCATCGAACACACCATCTCGCACATGAATCTCGAGCCCTCGATTCGCAAAAACGTCACGTTCACCTATTACGAAGCGGGACACATGATGTACATCGAAAAGAAATCGCGGGAGAAGCTGCATCGAGATGTGGCGGCTTTCATCACGGGTGCGGCAAAGGGCGAAGTAGCGAGCGGCGGGCAATAACGCGCGGCGAGCGACATCCGCATCAGGTAGTGCGACCGCGTTTTTGCGCGGGCAGTTTTTCCGGTAGGGGCGGAAACACGTTCTCTTCGATCAAGGCTTGCCGCACGGCGATGCGGTGAGGAAGGTTGATTTCCAGCACGGCGATGGTCGCGCGCCCAATGGTGGTAAGCTCCATCAGGTGCGCGCCGTCCCACTGGAAATGTTGTCGCCACGCATGACGACGCGGATGGAAGAGCCGGACAATGCGTCCCGTGCGCGGATCGCGTCCTGCAATATTCGGGCCTTTGTGGTTGTTGCAAAGAAAACAAGCGAGTGCCAGATTCCGTGCGGTCGTCGGGCCACCGTGCTTCCGCGCAATGATATGGTCAAACTGAAAAGGTAAATCGTCATATTCCTGTGGCATTTGGCAGTATTCACAGACATTTTGAGCACGCCGCCTGACCAGATTTTCAAGCTGAAGTTTCATCGTTAGGTTCAATGCGCCACACGTTTTTTCTGGAGCGATAGACGGGCTTTGGATTTCAGCAACGACAACACTTGGCCTACCCGTTCATAATTGTCCATTTCAATCTGTTCTTCGAGGGTGAGGTTGCCTTCGCGCGCCTTTTCCGCCAACTCATGCATGCGGTCAAGATCCGATTGAGGAAACCGCAGATCAAGGAGGTATTGAGCCACGACTGGCGAAGGAGCGGCGCTCTCAGGATCAAGAAGCCGCCCCCAGAGCGTCGCCTCACTAATGCTAACCGCTGGGGCCTCTTGAGACTGGTTCTTTAATGCGTATTGCTTCGCTTCTCTCATATTGTGAATTTTATCTGACGCGAACACTTCGCGGGAGCCACCAGCTGTCACTCATGCCGTTACGGAACAATCTTCACATCCGAAGCGAACATTCGATAGCCGCGAAACTCAATCGTATTGCGCGAATAAAACCGCTGGCTGTCTGAACCCAACAACACTTCAGCGGAAATCGGCAACAGAAATTTGAGGTCGGCGGCAATCGCCACCCAATCGTAATCAACCGCGCTTTCAGCCACCGTCATGGAAAAGCCGCGTTGAATGTCTACGGCGGCTTGCTCAATGCGCAGTACGCGCGCTGTAGCGGTTTCGATCCAGACCGTGCCTTCATAAGCCGTCGTTACCGTGCGTCCGTTAGTGGTGTCGGTGATTTTCAAGTCGGAATTTCCCTTCTTCACCTTGTACTCAAACACCGTCGTCGCTTTGCCGCGCAGCGTTTCCTGTTTGACCTCTTTGAATTCCGCGCGGGATTGCTCCGCGAAGAGCGCGCCTAACACCGAGCCGAACTCGCCCGTCGAAGTCGCGCCGCCTACGTTGCTATAACTGAGCGTCGTCTCTTTGCCGTTTTTCTTGAGCAGCTTGAACTTCTCGCCGCTTTTTTCGTGGTACGACATTTCTATTTCGAGCTTGTCTTCGTCCTTCCAGTCTTTCTGATCGGGCGTACGCACTGAACGTGTGACGAATTGCGTGACGATGAAGTTAGGCAACTCTTCGAGATAATCAGTTGCATGCACGCCCGCCTGTTCCCACAAAGGCATTTTGGCTAATGCGACTGCGCGTGCAGCGCGGCGTTCTTCTTCGGTAAGCACAGGCGCAGCGGCGGGCGGCGGCGCTTCATCCGGCGGGCGCAAGCGAGACTGGTCAGCACGAACAGGTTCTTCCGGCTTCGGCGCAGGCTCCGGTTGCGTAGCGTTCTCGACCGCCTGTCGCAAAGCCGTAATCAAAAATTCACGCGCGCCCGCTTTGCGCAATTCATCGAGCGTCTTTGCGTCGAGCGCAAAGGCAATGCCGCGTTGCACGATTTCACCCGCCAGATCGCCCTGTTCGTAGCGTTGCCCTGTCACGGGTTTGAGTCGCCGCAACAATTCGCCTTTCGTGAAAGGCGCTTGCTGATCTTGCGCAAAGGCTGCGGCGCCGATGACGCAGCCAATGAGCAGCCCTAACACCAAACGAGCGATTCGTATTTGTATTGCCATAAATCAAACTCCTCAGAGCTCAACTAATCTCATCGGCGGTCGGAAAAAGATCATCTACCTTCATTGACCAGCCCGGCACAGCGGGTTCGGCATGTGCGTATTCACCACGATAAAAAAGCTGTGGATGATCGGGATCGTCAGCGTGATAGCTGCGCACGACTTCCGCCAACAAATCAACATCCCATACCACTAACGCTCCGGCGGCAAAGTAATCGAATCGTTTTTGCGCGAGTTCGCGTTCAGCGTGCGAGCCGTAATCGTTTTCGCTGCGCACTTCTATCGCCAGCACCGGAGCGCCTTCATAAAACTTCATCCCCGGACTGGGAC
>JABFSD010000423.1 GCA_013140935.1 Acidobacteriota bacterium | reverse complement strand
CTTTCAAACCGGTGTTGCTATAGGCCTGAGCGATCTGCATCAAATGCGGCAATTCCTGTCGGCACGGCCCGCACCACGTAGCCCAAAAGGTCACCACATAAGGACGGCCTCGCCGCAACAAATCGGCCAAGCCTACGGGTTGCCCTGACAGGCTAAAGATGCCGTAACCATCGCCTTCATCCACTTCGATATCTTCAACAGACGCAGCCTGGGCAGGCTTTTTTGCCGCAGCCGCAGCATCGGGTTTACCCGCAGTCCTGGCTTCGTTTTCAGGATTCGGCTTAGGCGCAGGGCCGTAAATTTTTATGCCCATCTGTTCGCCGATAGCTTGCGCGCGAGCGGCGTGCGGTTGCAAAGAGAGCGCGCAAAATGCGCCGAGATAAACCAATAGCCACAATAGATTTCGTTTCATCACCATTCACCTTTCCCTTTTCCAGTGACGCAAACCGTTACTTGCGCCGTTGCTTCGTGTTCTGAATGAACTCAGGAGCCTTGGGCCCAACACCTGCGGCTTCAATAGCGATGCGCTGGGCGTTCAACAATGTCTTTATCAACTTGCTTTGCCAGCGGGCGGTTTGCCCCTGACCGGCGTGTTCAGCCAACGCCTGCATGCGAAACCAGCCGGATTCTAACTCATCGGCCAGCCGCGAAATTTGCGTGATGTCATAAGGCACGGCGATTTCGGGAACGCCCACACGGGCGAACACCGCCAGATAACGCGCCGTCGCCCAATCAGGGCAACTCAATCGTTTCTTACCGATTTTCAATTCGACGCCCAGCAGCGTGTGTTGAAGCTGAACATCAAGCGCCGTCGCGTTGAGCGCGAAACTGCGCGTGCGTTGCGTGCGAACTCGTTCGGCGTAAATCATCGCCGGTTGCTGTTCGCCCAACTGCGTCAAAATTTCTGCCGCAGCCTTTTCCATCGGACTTTGTTTTTTCAATTCGGAGGCTTTCGGTTCAGCCTTTTTCATTGGGATTCGTCTTCTGAGTTAGCGCCGCGCTTTATAGACCTTTGGCGCAGACGCCATCAGGATGTGAGTCGCGGACAGGTTTCATTACTTGCGGTTGTTTACCATTCATCGCCCCAGGCGGTTTTGCGCGCTCGCCGCCAAGCCTCTTTATCGCGCTTGTTGATAGACGCGCTTTGCAATCCATCCGGCGTGCAAAGTTGCAGTTGCGTCAATCCGGCTTGTCGTTGCGGATGCCGCAACACGCGGCTCGTCGCGCGTTGATGAGGCTCGCGCGTAAAAATCAAATAAGCGAACTTTTCGTCTTCGTAATTCAACGCGCCCGCTTTGAGACGGCGTTGCAAAGCGGTGCGCTCGACACGCGCGGCGAAATGACACCAGTCGTCAGATGTGAGCGGACAGGCTTGCGCGTGTGGGCAAGGCGCGAACAAGTGTGCGCCTTGCGCAATCAGCGCGTCGCGCAGCTTTCGCAGCAAGCCGAAACCTCGCATCGTACCCGGTTCGATCAAGACCAATGCCTGCGCCACAGCTTGCCACGCTCGCAAAGCAACTTGAACGGCTTGCGCTTCCGCCAGTTCGCCCAGCGAATAGGAAGCGATGACTACGTCGTGCGTAGGGAGTAAACCGTTTTGCCGCAAGTCCGTCACTTGCCAATGCGCTTTTTGCCAATGCGACGCGAGCCTTTGCCCTAAAGCAATCAACGCGCGGTCTTGTTCAAACAGCGTGCATTGCTGCAAATCTGAAAAGACTTCCTGCGCCGCCCAAGTCGCCGCACCTGAACCCGCTCCCAGATCAAGCAACGAACGCGGCGCAAGTGACGGCACACGTTGCTGCAATTCACTGAATACGCGATGTGCCGCTGCATAAGTCGCAGGCAGCCGCATCGCCAGATAAGCCAACCGTTCGGCATCCGTTTGAATATAAACCGATGCAGCTTCCACTTGACGATAGCGCAGCGAAAGCCGTTCGGCGGCTTCGGTGAGCGCGCGCACGGGCGTTTCGCTCAACACCGATTCATAAGCCTGACGTAATTCTGCGGGAAGCTGCATTTTTCAGTGCGCGGCGGTAGCCCATTCCGAAAAGTGATGGTAATCTCAGGCCAACGTGTCGCCGTGGCTTTTCCAACCTTCCGCGATGCGGCATTCCGCTTCAGTAAAATCCGTAATTATGAAAAAAAGTTTTGCTCTATTTTGTCTCTGCGCAGCCATCGGTTTGATGGCCTTCCGCACCATACACGCCCAGCAAGTCGCACCACAAGACGAACTCAAAAAACAGATCGGTACGATCATCGTCACGCCGGGCAACGGCCCAATGCTCGCCGTCGCAGACTTTCAAGCCCGCGCCGCCGGACTCGATCAAGCCGTCGCTACATTCAACGAAGTGCTGCTCGCCGACCTGCGCTTCGCGGGCATCGCCAATCTCGTAGGCAAAAGTCTTTACCCCAAAACACGCCTCGCCGATCCGGCTTCGCTCAAGCCCGAAGAGTGGGCCAGCGATCCGGTCAAGGCTGATTACGTGAGTTTCGGCAGCCTTTTAAGTGCAACCGACGCGCAGGGTTTTCTGTATGACGTAAAGACCAACTCGCAACTGTTGAGCGCGCGTTTGAGCGGCGGCGATGTGCGCGATCTGGCACACCAGTTCGCTGATCAAATCGTGAAGATGCTGACCGGGCAGAACGGCATCGCTACGTCAAAGGTCGCGTTCATCGCCAACCGCGAAGTTTCGTTGATGGATTACGACGGCTATGGCGCGCGGCAATTTTCGCGCGACGGTTCGATTGCGCTGTTCCCTTCGCTCGCGCTCGACGGTTCGCGGTTGGCGTATGTCTCTTATCGCAGCGGACACCCCAACGTCGTCGTGCGCAGCCTGGACGGGCTGATTATCGGCGCGACGCAATTCAAGGCGACGACGACTTCGCCCGCGCTTGCGCCCGACGGCAGGTTAGTTTTCAGTTCGAGCAAAGACAGCGATTCGATGGAAATTTATGTGGCGAACGGCGACGGTTCGGGCGCGCGCCGCTTGACGACGACGCGCAACGCCGTGAACATTTCGCCGCGCTGGAATCCGAAAACAGGCCGCGAAATCGCTTTCGTTTCAGATCGCGGCGGCGCTCCGCAAATTTACGTGATGGACGCCGACGGCACGAACGAACGTCCGTTGCTGAGTCTCGGCGGACAAATGGATTCGCCCGCGTGGTCGCCCGATGGACGCTATATTGCTTTTACATGGAATGGCGGCGGTGGCGGTTACAACATTCATTTGGCAGACGTGGCGACGGGACAGGTGCTGCGCCTCACGAGCGAAGGCCGCAACGAAAACGCTGCGTGGTCGCCCGACAGCCGCCACCTCGCCTTTCAATCAAACCGCACCGGACGCTGGGAAATCTGGGCGATGCACGTTGACGGCAGCGAACAACGACAATTGACGCGCAATGGCGGACGGTCGCCGTCTTGGGCAAAGTAAACAGAGGTAATCAATATGCCAGTAAACCCAAATTATCACAGGCTTGATATAGGTGAAGTGGAACAAGACGAAA
>JABFSD010001031.1 GCA_013140935.1 Acidobacteriota bacterium | reverse complement strand
GGCTCGCCGCTGTGCGAACCGTTGATGACAGCCAGTTCTTGCGTAGTGAATTTGAAATAGTTAGCGGCTCCGGTTGAGACGAGCGGAATTGCCTGAAAAGGTTTCGCGGCAGAACGGTAATGCGTGATGGTTTCGATGTTGCCGATTTGGGCTACGACTTTGCCCGCAGGATCAATGGCGGCGATGTGTCCGCGATGAAGCGATTCGACGAACGCGCCGCGCGTGATTTCGATTAAAGGTGCTGCACTCATGGCTGGGGATGATACGTGAGGCGGCGCGGGTCAGCCAGTCGCCTCGCCGCCTTCCGGGCCATAAAACATCACCCACGTCGCAAAGTTCTCAGTGAACTCTTCAAAGCGATGCGGGATGCCTGCCGATACGAAAAGCATATCGCCGGTTTGTACGGGTTCGCGCGTCACGCCGTTGAAAAAGAAGCCGACGCCGCTGGCGATGACATAAAGCTCGTCGCGCGTATGCGGCGTTTGCGGATCAACCAGCGCGCCGTTTTCTCCGCGCGGAACGTAAATCTCAATGAGCAACGAACCGTGTTCAAACAGTTTGATAAAGCGCGCGCCCGGCGTATCGGCGAGTCGTTGCAAGGCGACCGCGACGCTGAAATGCGCGCGCTTCGTGCGCGGAGGTTCAGTCATGATTTATTCCGCCAGATAACGTTCGCGCAGCAGCGCATTGTGATAAAGCTCGTGCCCCGCAATGCAGTAAGCCAGCGCACGCGTACTCACCGGGTTGTCGCTGGCCGTGCCGACGCGCCGCCATTCCTCGTCGGAGAAATGCTTGAACAGATGCAACGTCGCTTGCCGCACCACGGTGAACTCATCAATCAAGTCAGCCAGCGTGCGCGCGTTGAAATCAGTGCCTGCTACGAAATCGTCTTGCTCAAAGCCCGGCAGCGCGGTCTGGTCGCCACGTCCTACGCGCAAAGCGCGATAGGCGAATACCCGTTCCGCATCCGTCACATGGCCGATGGCTTGTTTGATCGTCCACTTGCCGGGCGCGTAAGCGTGCAAACCTTTGCTTTCGGGAATCGAACGCAACAGCTTGAGCGTGTCTTCGAACTGCGCGGCTAATGTTTTGTTGATGTCGCCATCAGCGACGAGCGAAATGTATCTGCCGTAATACTCAGCGTATTCGTTGGTTTCAGGTTTGGTCATTGGTTCTTCTCCTTATTGTTTGAGTGCCGCGCGCAGGCGGCGAATCTGATCGGCGTGATCGTGCGCGTGCGCGGCGTAAATGCGCAGCCAGTCCGTCGTCGTGTAAGCGCCACTTTGCGAATGAGTGCCCGCGCGCTGCCAATCGTCGTCGGTCATGAATTGAATGATTTGCATCGTCGTCGCGCGGGAAGATTGCAACGACAAGAGCGCGGGCGCGAGATCGCGTTCGTTGTAACGCAACCGTGTGGCGTAAAAAGCTTCATCGTAACCCTGCACCTGCGCGCTGTCTTCGCACAGCAGCTTGCGCAAGCGGATGGCGCTGTTCATTTCGCTGTCGGCCAGATGCTGGACGATTTCCGCCGCGCTCCATTTGCCGGCGAGGGGATGTGCCGTGAGTTGGTCAGCGGGGAAATCGGCGAGCGCCGCTTGCACTTCATCATAACCGGCGGCGTAACGTGCAATGAGTTCGTTGCGTTCTTCTTTCGTCATCTCAACTTTCCTTACGTCAAAGCGTTCAATCGTTCCTGCAATTCATCGCGCCACGCGCCTGCCAATGCCGAGCAGTCCAACAGCGCGCGCATAGCTTCAGCATCCTTTTTGCGGAAGTGCATCACCGCGTTGGCCGCCGCAATCGTCCATTCAGGATGCGGACGCGCGAGCAAAGTGAAAGGCAAGCCCGCGCGCACTTCGCCCTCTTGCAAGACGCGCAAGTACCAGCCGGTTTTGTTCGCGTTGATGACGCGCGCCGGAAAGTCTTTGACGCGCCAGCGTCGCGCCAACGTGCCGCAAGGCTGACGCGGTTGCGAGACTTCGACAATCGCAGAGCCAATTTCAAAACGATCACCAATACAAATTTCAGTTTCGAGCCAGCCTTCGGTCGTGAAATTTTCGCCGAATCCGCCGTGTGTCATTTCGGGCAAGTTCAACTCGTCGCGCCACTGGGCGTAATGCTCCGACGGATAAACGTTGACGGCTTTGTCGGGGCCGCCGTGAAAGCGGCGATTGGCGACTTGATCTCCCGCGAGCGTCGTCAGGCTCAACCAAACGGGACCGACGACCGGCTCGCGGAAGATCGCGGTGCGCCATTCTTTTTCGTAATAGTCCGTCGCGTCTTTCTCGCCGTAAGTGCGCGGCTTACCGATTTGTAAGGAAAGCAGTTTCATAAGCGGTGGCACAAGCTGCCGAGCTTGTGCCGCGTTGCCAGCGAACAATCTCATTGCAACGAACGCCTGACACAGACAGCACTGGCAATGCGTCTGTGATAGTGACTGGGCTAACTTGCCAGCAGCACAAGCTCGGCAGCTTGTGCCACCTCACGCGCCGAACTGGGTTAAGTGATGGTCTAAATGTTTATAGAGCATGTTGTTCCATTGGGCTTTATTCAGCGGGCCGAAACCCAGCGACGCTTTGCCGTCAAAGTGCTGCTCGCCCAGTTGCTGCGTCTTGCGAATGAAGGCAATGAGCCGCGCTTTTTCCGCTGCGAAATCTTTGTCCGAAGCGATGATGAAATAAGGTGCTGTCGGACTATTTTTCTTCAGCGGTTTTTCACCCGTCACTATCGGTTTCACCAAAAGTCTCATGATGGGCTTCATGAAAAAGTTCGGCCCCGGATGTTTGCCCGGTTCGTAAATCGTTTCGTAAGCGACGTTCAGGTGCGCCAGCATTTTGTCTACGCTCATCTTGCCCCATTGCGGTTGGCTCGTGGGGGTCAAACGATTGATTCGCGCGATCACGGTTTCAGCGACTTCGCTGGTAAAGATATTGGGTAACGGCATTTTCATTCTCCTCGTAGTAGATTCGTTGGGATAAGGCCACCCACAACTTCAAGTGACCCGGTGCGAATCTTCGCAGAGGCTTTCAGCAACGGCAATTATGAGCGGCGCGCGAATTCCATCACCCAATTGGTTTCCCAACTCTCGCCGCCGTCAACTGAGAACGCCTGTTCCCAACGCGGAGCTTCCGGGTTGGTGGCGATCCATAAAAACCTCACGCGAATGGGCTGCCCCGCGAGCGTATCTTCGGCATAAAAAGTACCGATGCCATCTTTGAAAGACCCGATGACCGGCACATCGAGTTGGTGCGGATGTCTGCCGTCCAACCACCAGATTGACCAGGTGCGACGGTCAGCGTCGTAAGAGCGCAGCGTCACCGCGCGATAAGTTCCGTCAGGCATCTCAAGCACGTTGTCATCCAGGTTGCCGTATCCGCCCAAAATCTTTTGCGCGACGCCAGTGCCGGGAAACGTAGTCCATTCCGTGCAACCCGTCAGCCGTTCGTTGAGCCGCCGATGCGTTACGTTCCAGCTTCCCATGTAAAAGTCGAAATCCGTTGGAATCATATTC
>JABFSD010001016.1 GCA_013140935.1 Acidobacteriota bacterium | reverse complement strand
CCTTTCGCCAACTCTTCGCTAACCGCCGTGAAGCCGCGTCGCGCCGTGAGAAAATCCATCGTCAGGTATTCGGGCAAATGAATGCCGTAACCCGTCAGCAAGGTCGTGAAATAATCGCTCCACGAAATGGCGACGGCGATGTTGCCGATGGCGTATTCCATCAACAAATCCCAGCCGATGATCCACGCCAGCAATTCGCCGAAGCTCGCATAAGCGTAGGTGTAAGCCGAACCCGCCACCGGAATCATCGCCGCAAACTCGGCGTAACACAGCGCCGCGAACGCGCAGGCAATCGCGGTGAAAACAAACAGCAACGCTACCGCAGGGCCGCCGTTCGAGGCCGCCGTACCGATGGTCGAGAAGATGCCTGCGCCGATGACGGCGGCGACACCGAGCAGCGTCAGGTCGGTCACGCCGAGCGCGCGCTTGAGACTGCTCGCGCCATGCGCTTCGTCGGCAAGGCCAGCGGCGGCGTCAGCTTGAATGCGTTCAATGGATTTCGTGCGAAAGAGTGCTGCGAGATTCATAGGAATTGCCTCGGTGTTACGTGGTTATTGGATTGTCGAAATTACTGCGTTCGTGCTGGAAGGAAACTGCTCCGTCAAGGGTGGGCGGAGTTTGCCACAGGTCATTGGCTCAGGGAAGCAAAGCGTTTACGGCGAGGTGTCCAAGTTCTAGGCCATCAATGGTCAACGGAATTTCTTCCTCGGCGTGATAATCGCGGCGGACACGATAATCAGTCTTTTCCGCTGCGCCTTCGGGTTCGGTGTAAACCTCGATCTGGCGTTTGTTGACGTTGATGATCCAATACATCGCCACGCCTGCGCGGGCATACAAGCGGCGCTTGAGCTTGCGGTCGCGCGCGAGTGAAGCGTCGGCGATTTCGACGATCAAGGGAATTTCAGTGCCGTTCGGATGGCGCTCAAAAAACTCTCGCAACTCGCCTTTCACCACCATTACATCAGGTTCGGGTTCGCTATCGTCGGTGGTAAACGGCTGTTGCGTGCGCACGAAATATCCTGACGGCAACATTTTGGTTAAAGCATTATTGGTCAGGTCGTTACTGAGACAGTGCGGAGGATTTTTTGGCATCTTGGTTATGATCCACCCTTCTATCAATTCCACCGGAGCGTCTTCGTCCAGAATGCCCGTGCGAATCATCTCGTGATACTGCGCTACGCTGAAGCGCCAATGCGGCAAGACTGGCGCAGCTTTCGCCTTGGGTGCGGCAACGATTGCAGGAGATGTTCCAACCGACATAATAAATTGCTCCTTGAGTAGCTGTTTTCGACGGCGGGATATTACTGTGATTCACGGAGTTGTGCTACTCAGCAGTAACAAAACCTTGCCTACCGCACATAGCCATGCATCCTCAAATTACTTTCAAGCGAGTAACCACCATGGCAAATCAACAGCCGCTGCTTTCTTTGATTCGTAACCTGGCTTCACGCATCGTTCCTGCACAGACAGACGCCGCCTCAAATGAGTCAGTGGGTCAAAACCAGTGGTATCAGCACGCGCAAAAGATGTTCGCACGCAAAGACTATTGGGCGGCGCTCGAAGCCGCCGAACGCGCTAGGCTCAAGCACCCGCAAAGCGATGACGTATGGCAATTGTACGGAGCCATCCTGCAAGCGATGGGGCGACCACAAGCGGCACAAGCGAGTCTTGAGCGAGCGATTGAATTGAATGAAGCGAATGCCGCCGCGTGGGAAAGCCTGTCGCAAATTCACACAGCTTCAGGCCAAAGCGACGAAGCATTGAAGTGTTATCAACGCGCGGCGGCGCTCAAGCCCGAAGCAACTGCCTTGGCAACCAAACAGGTCGAAATACTGACGCATCAGCAAAAGTCCGACGAAGCCCTCGCGCTGGCAGAAAAACTTTCGACGGACTTTCCTGCTGACGCCAACGGATGGACGAGTCGCGGCGAGGCCTTAGCCCAACTCGAACGTAACGAAGAAGCCATTGCCTGTTATCAGCAAGCCATTCAACTCACCGCCAACCAGCCGCAGGTGTGGTTCAAACTCGGATGCGCACTGCATGCGTCGGCACGTTTCGACGAAGCGGCCAACGCCTATGAACATGCACTCGAACTCAACGAATACCAGCCGCAGGCTTGGCATAAGTTAGGACTGATTCGACTCGATGATTTTCTGGCCGCCGTCGAAGAAGGCCGTTTGGACGAAGCCCAGCCATTATGGTGGGAAGCCGTCAACACCGGGCATCGCGGCTTGACGCAGGGTTGGTATCAGGAAGAGTTCGATACGCTTTACACCGTAGCGGAAATGGGACATTGGCAACTGGCGCATGACTTGCTGAAGGAAGCTACGCATAACGAACGCCTGACGCCACTAAAATACGCCGTGCATTACCAACTCACCGGCAAGACGAACTTGCTCGAAGGCTTGCCGCCTGCCAAACGTGTCGCCGCACAGGCACTGATTGCACAGTGGCAACAGCTTGCGGCTTGAGATACTCAATCCAACTCGCCACTGGCGCGCTTGCCGCTTATACTCTGCCGCGTTTTTCATCCACTTCGATTATGTCTCTGGCATCCCAACCCTTTTCCCAGCAGCGGCTGCCTGCGCTCGACGGCGTGCGCGGACTCGCCATTCTGCTCGTCCTGCTCGGTCATTTCTTGGGCGCACTCATTGCGGTTCCGGCAGATTCGATTTGGATATACGTGCCGCTGAGTTTGCGGCTGACGTGGTCGGGCGTAGACCTCTTCTTCGTTCTCTCAGGCTTTTTGATCGGCGGCATCCTGCTCGATCAGCGCACGGCGACGAATTACTATCAGGTGTTTTATCTGCGCCGCCTCTGCCGCATCTTTCCGTTGTATTACCTGACCTTGTTTTTATTTTTCGCCTTGATTGCGTTCGGTGCAACGCGCCTGTCGCCGTGGCTCTTCGACAAGCCGCTACCCGCGTTGGCTTATCTGACCTTCACGCAAAATTATTGGTCGGTGTGGTTCGTAGCGAAATTCGGCTATCCCGCGTTCTGGCCCGGCGTCACGTGGTCGCTGGCGTTGGAAGAACAGTTTTACGTCATCATCGCAGTCGTCATCCGCAAGCTGCAACGCGGACTGCTGCCGTTGTTGGTTGCATTCATCGTGCTGGCTCCGGTGTTGCGGGCGATCTGCTATTTCGCTTTTCCGCACGGCGCGTTGATGGGCTATCTCTGGTTGCCGATGCGGGCGGACGCGCCGTTACTGGGTGTATTGATCGCTTACGCCTGGCGACAACCTGCGATGCACGTATGGATTTTGGCGCATCAGCGCGTATTCGCCCTCGCGGCGCTTACGTTAGGCGGCGCATTGATTGGGCTAAACGTGTGGCGGCAGGAACTCGCGCTTTCAGGCAGCAGTGTAATGACGACGATTGGCTATACGTGGGTGGCAGTGTTTTATGCCTGCCTTTTGTGTCTGGTGTTGGCGCAACCCGCAGGCGGTTTGGCGCGCGGCTTTGGCTTTCGTCCGTTGCGTTGGCTGGGCGAAATCTCTTACGGCGTATATCTG
>JABFSD010000871.1 GCA_013140935.1 Acidobacteriota bacterium | reverse complement strand
GGAGCAGTTATTTTCGTGAATACATGTTTCATCACCTGTTGATGGAGCGCGGCTATCTGGTGCTGGACGTAGACTATCGCGGCTCGGCGGGCTATGGGCGCGACTGGCGCACCGGCATCTATCGGCCCATGGGCGGCAAAGACTTGAGCGATCATACGGACGCGGTGAAATACCTCGTCGCCGAAAACGGCGTCGACAGCAAGCGCGTAGGCTTGTACGGCGGGAGTTACGGCGGGTTCATCACGCTGATGGCGCTGTTCACTGAGCCGGAGGTATTCGCCGCCGGAGCCGCGTTGCGTCCCGTGACCGACTGGGCGCATTACAATCACGGCTACACGGCGAACATTTTGAACCAGCCGCAGGACGACGCTGAGGCTTATAAGAAAAGCTCTCCGATCTATCACGCGCAAAACCTGAAAGGCGCATTGCTCATCTGTCACGGCATGGTAGACGTGAACGTCCACTATCAAGACAGCGTACGCCTCGTGCAGCGCCTGATCGAATTGCGCAAAGAGAATTGGGAGTTCGCGTCTTATCCCGTCGAAGATCACGGCTTCGTGCAACCGGCGAGTTGGGCGGATGAATACAAACGCATCTTGAAATTGTTCGAGACGAATTTGAAACTGACAGTGAGTGCACTGCCGGAAAAGGCGAGCAAGAAAACCAAAGCGACGAAATAAAATTTCAGGGGGTTGCGCTATACTACCTTTGCCAAAGGGGTGATTTATGGAACTCAAAGATGCGATTACGGAACTGACGGCTAAAGAGAAAACCATCCGCTTCACGCGGCTCAAAACGATTTGCGAGAAGTTCTTTGGCTCGCCACGCATCAATGGTTCGCATCACATCTTCAACACCGGGCAGCGAGAACAACCGACGGTGAATTTCCAAAATCGCAAAGGCAAAGTCAGGTTTTATCAAGTGCGTCAGGTACGTGAAGCACTGGAACGAATGCTACAACAAGAGGAGCAGTAACGATGGCAACGAAAAGTAAAACCGCACAACTTCCGCGCGCAGACGAATACGCTTACCGCGTACACTATTCGCCGGAAGACGAATGTTATATCGGTGAAGCAGACGAGTTTCATGGCTTGAGTGCCTGTGCCGACACAATGGAAGAAGCAATACACGAAATCAAAATCGTAGTGGCGGAAAGCATTCAGTTATTGCACGAACGCCAACAACCGATCCCCGTGCCGTTGAGTCGTCATCAGTTCACAGGCGAGTTAAAGCTCAAGATCGCTCCATCCTTGCATCGCACGCTCACGCTCGAAGCTACACGACGCGGGGTCTCACTCGATCAACTTATCAGCACCAAACTTGTCCATGCCTGAAACCAAAAAACGCATCGGCATACTCATCTCCGGTCGCGGCTCGAATATGTTGGCGCTGGCTGACGCCGTGCGCGACGGACGCATCCCTGACGCCGACATCGCGCTGGTCATCAGCAACGTCGCCGACGCCGCAGGGCTGACCAAAGCGGCAGCGCGCGGCATTGCTATCATCACGCTCGACCATCGCGGCAAGACGCACGAGCAGCACGATCAAGCGATGGCTGCGGCCTTACGCGAAGCCCGTGTAGATGTCGTTTGTTTGGCGGGTTACATGCGTTTGCTGTCGCCGTGGTTCACCAACGAATTCAAAGGGCGCGTGTTGAACATTCATCCATCGCTGTTGCCCGCGTTCCCCGGCTTGCACGGCGCGCGTGATGCGTTGAGCTACGGCGTAAAATTCACCGGCTGCACCGTCCATCTCGTAGACGAACATCTAGACCACGGCCCGATTCTCAAACAAGCCGTCGTGCCGGTGTTTTCAAACGATACGGAAGATAGTTTGTCGGCGCGGATTCTGGTCGAAGAGCATCGCATCTATGCTGAAGCGGTGGCGATGTTGTTGCACAGCGATTGGCGCATCGAAGGCCGCAGTTTCAAGTAACAGGAGACATTCACTTGGCTTCATCCAACGGATTTGCAGAAGAGCTACAAACCGCCACGCGCACGCTCTCACGCCGCGATGCCGCATTGCGTCCGGTCATCAAGAAGTACGGCGCGTGCCAATTAGAAAAACATACGCGCTATTTCGACACGTTGACGGGTTCGATTATTTCGCAGCAACTTTCGACCAAAGCGGCAGATACAATAAGAGCGCGCTTTGTCGCGTTGTATCCAAAAGCGAAACGGCTTGATCCCGCATTGATTAAAGACACGCCCGACGCAGATTTGCGTGCCGTAGGGCTTTCGTTTCAAAAGGCTGCTTACATCAAAGACCTCGCCGCCAAGACGCACGACGGTACGTTGCAATTGAATCGCATGGTGAAAATGTCCGAAGACGAAATCATTGCGATGCTCACACAAGTCAAAGGCATAGGCGTGTGGACGGTGCATATGTTTTTGATCTTCTCGCTCGGTCGTTTGAACGTCTTGCCCGTCGGCGACCTCGGCATTCGCAAGGGGGTACAGAATCTTTACGGCTTAGATCATTTGCCCGACGCCGCTGAGATCGAAGCCATCGCCGCCGAAAACAAATGGTCGCCTTACTGCTCAGTCGCTTCGTGGTATCTGTGGAGGAGCCTTGAAAACAAACCATGAAAGCCGCTGGTTGTGGTTCATTCTCGCCTTTGCTCTCGTCGTGCGCCTCGGCTGGGTCTTCACCCACGACGTAAAAGATTTCGATGAGTATTGGGAAATCGTTACGCACCTGCTGGCCGGGCGCGGCTTCGCGTTGCCCGAAGACGGACGGGTTGCCGCGACAAACATTCGCGTACCTCTTTATCCGCTCTTGCTCGCGGCTGTTACGTGGCTGGGCGGTTCGTGGAAAGTGATCGGCGTGTTGCAAGCGGTGTTGAGTGCGGCTACGTGTTGGTGGGCTTATGGTATTGGGCGGCATTTATTTGGCGCGCGCACGGGTTTGCTGGCGGCGGCTTTGATCGCGTGTGACTTTCCGTTAATCGTGATGACGGGTTGGCTGCTGACCGAAACGCTTTATGTATTTTTGCTCGGCGGCATTGTGTATTGGGTCGTCACCGGCTCGTGGCAAACGTGGCACGGAGCCATCTTGACGGGCTTGTTTGCTGGCGCAGCCTGCCTCACGCGCAGCGAAGCGTGGCTTTACTTGGTGTTGTTATTTTTGGCAGTGCTTATCTCTCCGTCTCTCCGTCTCTCTGTCTCTCCGTCGCGTGTGTTGTCAGCCGCTGCGATTGCGGTGTTATGCGTGACGCCCTGGCTCATCAGAAACCATCTCGTCTTAGGCCAAACCGCCATGAGCGAACCGATGTTGCTCGATTTCAATTTGTATCGCGGCCTCACTGACGTTCGCGGCGACTCAAAAGATTACGGCTTCGATTTTTATTTGGCGTTGCGCCGCAATCGTTCTTATTTCGACGAAAGGCGTTTGGAAGCACCGGGCGCACGCGCTGAGATTCGTTCGCGTATCGTGAATGACTGGCAGCATCTGATTCGCACGCAACCGCTCCGCGTAGCGCACAAGCGGCTCTATAACCTTTACGTGTTGTGGATTTATC
>JABFSD010000744.1 GCA_013140935.1 Acidobacteriota bacterium | reverse complement strand
CCTCGGCCTTGCATCAACAACGTACCCGACACGCTCGCCAGCGCCATCACCGAAGTCGCAGACAAATCAATGCCGCCCGTAATCAACACCAACGTTTGCCCGGCGGCAACGATCAGCAACGGCAATAAATTTGAAAACAGATTGGCGAGGTTTGCTGACGAAGCCAGCCCCGGCGTGAACGGCAAGGCCGCGACAAACCACAATAAACACAAGCCCGCCGCGATGGATTGCGGATTGCAGATGGCGGACGGCAGGTTTGAGAGCAAGCGTTTCATCGAAGAATTCGCCCACGAAGTCACACGAAGGAAGACACGAAGAAAACCAATCTTCTCTGTATCTTCTTCGTGTCTTCCTTCGTGTGACTTCGTGGGCGGAAAAATCTGTCGTTACTTTTTCACTTGTGCGCCCCACATCTTGGGCGCGAGTTCGTTGAGATTGCCTTGATGGATGACGAAGCCCGGATCGGGAATCGTCGCGCTGAGTGATTTGCCCGCTTTCAAATCCAGCACGGCTTGCACGGCGGCTGCGCTCTCGAAGTAAACGTTTTGCACGCCGTCGGCGTCGAGATAACCGTCTTTCAACATTTGATAAGCCGTCGCGTCGCCGTCGAATCCGGCCATCAATACGTGTCCGTCTTCGCCGATTTTTCTGTATTTGTTCGCGTGCTTGAGCGCCGAGATGATCGAGGGGAAAAGAAAATCAGACGACGTGAAAATGAAGTTGATGTCGGGGTTGGCTTGCAACGCGTTGGTCACGCCCGCCAGGGCTTTCTCTTGGTTCCATTCGGTCGGCACGCGCGCGACGACTTCGATAATGTCGCTATAAGGTTTCACGGCTTCTTCAAAACCGTCGCGGCGACCGATGGCGTTGATGTCGCCCAGATCGCCCATCAAGATCAATGCCTTATATTTCTTGCCAGATTTTTTTGCCTGCTCGCACAGATACGTCACCGTCGCTTTCGTGATGCCCAGGTTATCGGCGACGACGGCGACCGACTTGGCTTCGCTCTGATCGGCGGGCCGGTTATAAAGTACGATGGGAATGTTCGCCGCATTCGCCGCCTTAATCATCGGAATGATCGTCTTGGCGTCTTTGGGTACGGCGATGATGCCGTCCACTTTGCGCGCGATGAAATTGTTGATCTGTTCGAGCTGGCGATTGGCGTCGCCGTCGGCAATGGCTTCGAGCATGGCGAGGTCGCGCTTTTTCAATTCGGCTTTGATCGCCTCAAAGCCCGCCACCCAATACTCAGTTTGCAACGTCTCGAACGATACGCCGATGGTGGGTTTCTTCGGTTCGTTGCTGGCATTGCACGACCACAACAACAAAGTGCAACTCAGCACACACACAACTCTCCTCATTTTTGTTTTCATTCCTTTGCCTTTATTCCTTTGCCGTTATCCTTGTGCATTTTCGGGCGCGCGGGTGATGTCTTCGAGCGACGCGCGAATTTCTTCCGGTTCAAAGACGCGCTTCCAGTCGGGTTGAATGATTTGATTGCGCGCACGATCCATCGCTTTGATCGCGCCGTCTGAAAACTGAATCTTCAGTTCATCAAAAAAGATCGCCAGTTGAATGTTGATGTGGCCGAGCAAAAAGTCGCGCGCCGCTTCGGCTGGCACACCGCGCCGAATGACTTCGTCCAGCCCTTCACGAATCGTGCGGATGCAGGTTTGCGAAGTCGTCTCTGACAAGCCCGGTTCAAGCATCGCCATCTGTTCGACGGTCACGCGATGCGCGCGCGTGACGGGGCCATACATCAATTTGGCGATGGCTTCGCCGTGCGCGAAATCTGCGTCAGTGCCTGACAGCAAGGCGCTGACAATCGCTTGCGGAGCCTTGATGCCGCCAAAAAAATCGTGGCGTTCTTCAGGCGTTAAATCATAGCTGAACACTGACGGATGGCAGGGATGCGTGACGAAATAACTGAGGTCTTCACGCTGTGCGACTTTGCCTGCCAGCGGCGCGGCGGGGTCAAGGCACATCACCAACGCGCCCGGTTTGAGCGCGGCGATAATTTGCGGCGAAAGCCGCGCGATCAAATTATCAGGCAGCGCGAGAATGGCTACGTCGGCCTCGGCCAACGCTTCGGCTTGCGGCGTTGGCGACAAGCCGCGCGCCGCCAGATGGGCAATGCCCGGCGCGCTGATTTCGATGTAGCGCATCTGATAGTCAGTGTCTTTCAAACGGTCGGTGATGCGGCAGCCCATCTTGCCGCCCGCCCCAAACAAAGCAATGGTTGTCATTCAATAAAATCCTTTTCTCACACATTCAAAATAATCAGGCCGCCCGTGCTGGCCGCCTTTCATCGCCAGTTGCAATCCGTCGAATTCACCGTCGGCATAAGCACGACACAGCGGCGAACCGGGAAACATCGGCGTCAATAATTCTAACGCCGTGATGCCGAGTTGGCTGACGACGTGACTCGATGTGTCGCCGCCCGCTACGCACGCGCGCCGCAATCCGCTGGCTTGCAAGAGTTCGCGCAGTAACAAGCCTTGCTGCTCACCCAAACGTTCACGAATCGTCAACTCGTCAAAGCCACTTTGTTGCAAAGCATCTTTGCTCGCTTGCATCAACGCATCGTTCGGCCCGCGTGCTGAATACAACACCAGGCCGCGTGCGGTTTCGAGCAAGGGCAACGCAGCTTGCCGCAAGCGCGCACGTTCGTTATCTGAATCGCTCAACAGCGCCGCCGCATCCATGCGCAAGCTCGCGTAACCGTTCGCCTCAGCCCATTCGATTTGCGCCCGCGTCGCCGTCGAGCAACTGCCCGCTATCACGATGAGCCGTTCGACTGCGCCTGCGGATGGATAAGTCACGCGCGGCCTTTGCCAATGCGCCGCCAGCGCGTATTCAACGCCTGACGAACCAATCACGAACCGCGCGTCTGATTCCCAGATCAATCGCCCGGCTGTTTTCAACCGCTCATCATCCAATGTGTCGAACAACACGATAGGTGGGACAGGTTCGTAACCTGTCCCACAGCACACTGCCATGAACCTTTCATCAACCTCGTGCGCCGCTCCGCTTTGTTGCAACAAGTCAAAGAGCGCAATCGGCGCATCGGTTTGTTCAGCCAGATGCCGCCGCAAATCGCTTTCCTGCATCGGCGTCACCGGATGCCGCGAAATCATCGGATGCCGATCAAGTCGAAACGTATCAGCGCCAATCGCCGCAAACAGATTGCCGAAAACGCAATAACGTTTCAGCACCGGCGCACCGACCAACAGCGGCACAAACTTCGAATCAAATATGCGCTGTCCGATCTCAAAGACCTTGCCGATGCTGCCGATGCGCGGCGACGAATCAAAGGTCGAACACACTTTGTAATGAAACAGCCGCGCGCCGAGTGATCGCAGCGCGGCAAACGTCGCGGGCAACGCGGCTTCCATTTGATGGGGCGTCATCGCGCGGCTCGCGCCCGCGACGCCAACGGCTTCTATGTCAGGGAATTTTTCGGCGAGCAATTCACGCACAGGCGGCGCAAGAAACAGCACGCTGCGCACACCGTGCAGGGA